>CAJARE010000019.1 GCA_903944255.1 uncultured beta proteobacterium | reverse complement strand
ATCATTATTATGTCAAATAAAAAAATTATCCATTATTCAAACAACGTTCAAGAGTTACATGGAAGTATTTAGCTATCTCCCCTCACTAAATCAGCTTATAGGTCAATTGAATGCTGATATTGGAAATACTCAAGTTTATTTGATTATCGCTTTTGCTAGCGGCATGCTGGTTTTGCATGGCATGTACCTAATGTTGGTGGTGCTTTGCTTCCATAAGCTGGTTGAATGGCTTAGCAATAAAAGGCATATGGAAAAGGATTTTTTACATGCTTTTCGTTTAGCCGCCCTCATTTCATATTTCATTTCTATTCTATTGGTAATCATTGGGCATTTTGCAGACATCTTCATGTGGACATATGCTCTGATACCACTAAAGATCTTTACCAATAATCCTGAAGTATTTTATTTTGCTGGAGAGATGTACACGACCGTTGGATTTGGCTCGTATGAACTAGAAAAAAATTGGCGCATCTTACCAATCATCATTGCATTTACAGGTATTTTTGCAGCCTCAATGTCTGGCGCAGCCCTATTTAATATGCTGAGCTCACTGATCAATAAGAATCAAATTACTACAGCTAAATCAAGCTCTAATTAATTGCAGCTTTTTGCTTAAATACTAGCTCCAAAACTCTACCGTTAGATTCTTGAGATCTAATGCGGCCAGGCAACCATTCCAGATCCTTGGCAAGCCAAATATCAACTTGACGTTTATAGGGACTACTTTCTCGTTGCATCAGTGCGTAATGCCTGATCGTCGTCTTTCCTAGATTTGGCACATCCTCTGTAATAGCTTCCCCATAACTTTTAAATTGCCACATCTCTAGAGTATTGTAGTCAACTACAGGTATGGAACGGATACTCCCTGGTTCATCTATTTTGTTATCTCCGTTCAGCAAGGAAGCTAGCTGAAACATTAAGCTAAAGCGGTCTTGTGTGCCAGGAATAATTTCAGGAGTAAATTCAGGTTTTTCAGAAAAGTACATCTGCCCTGCCCCTTTTCCATCCCTGTCAAAACGTGAATAACGTGGATTCCGAGTGCCTCTTTGGGACCAATATATTGCAGGAGCTATTCCATAAGCATCAACAGTACCCCTGGATTCAAATACAAAAGGACCAACAAAAGCATAGGGAATGTTTATGTAGAGACGATAACTGTTGCCAACAACCTCCCAGTCAATTTGACCACCTTGAAACTGTTGCCCATCAAGAAAAGAGTCGTAGTAGATAATTGCTGATTGCGGAAGTCTAAAAGGGGTCCCCTTTTGATCTGTACCCCCTCCTAGGTCAGCGCCTGCAGTTTGAGTACCCGAACCAATCCCATTTGGATCCTCTGCTAAAGATTGATTCTGATTCGCCTGGGAGGGCTTTTTCTGTGGTGTCTTAGTTGTTTGAATCTTTTTTGGGGGCTCAACCCGAAGTTCAGTTTTAATAATCAGATCCTCTGGTATGTCTGTCCCCGAAGATGATGACAAAAAAGGAATCCCAAAATAGAGAATAAGGTGACCCAATAAAGATAAGGTCAAGGCAGCTATCACCACCCATATTGATTTCATATGGCGAGAATTTGATTCAAACGGCCTCAAGTTTGATAACAGAAAGAGGGGTCTAACAGCCGGCTGTTTTTTGGTAGATTTGCTGCCAAAAAATCCATTTGATCGGCCAAAATATTTCGGCCCTTTAAAATCATATCTTCGTAGAGGCTAGGTTGATATGGCGTATAAAGCAAACCCATTCCGGCCATTTCTGGTGTTCGATTGCCTTTATGTTGATTACAAGGTCTACAAGAGATCACTAAATTCATCCAATTGTATTTACCACCACGACTATTGGGAATAATATGTTCTGCTTCAGCCTGGCTCTCATGAATGGCATCACCACAATAAGCACAGAGGCCACGATCACGTTTAAAAAGTTTGTGCTTGGTGATCGCTGGAATCACATCAAAGAGATTGATTTTAGAGCTGCCATTGATAGCAATGATTGAATGAAGATCAATGATGGATTGTTGGCCGCTTATTTTTGAAATACCACCACGCATCCTGAAAATAGGATCGCCTAATGTCCATAGAACACTATTATCTGCATAATGCTTGGTTGCCTCTTCGGCATTAACCCATCCCTGGGGTATCCCACCAGCATCTAGTTTTAATATGCTCAGCACAACCTCTCCTTTCTCGATCCGCCAAAAAGAGGCCTCAATCGTTTATCTAATCTTACAGAAGATGTGGTCGGCAATCAATTGCCTATTTAGATATGAATTCTAAGACCTTAGGTAGGTAAATTTCATAGTCAGCAATGCCATGATCGCTTCCCTCTAGAACGAGATGATTGGCGCCTTTATAAAACTCAACCATTTCTTTCCAGTCCAGAAGCTCATCACCTTTGGCAGCCATCAAAAAATATCTCTCAGGATTGGAAATTTTCTCAACTTGAAGTGCCTTTAACTCATCAATGTATTCAAGACGAAAATCAAAAGGTTCGTCGTTATCATATGAAGTCAGCATTCCAACATGAGGAGCTAACTCTCTAGCAGCCCTTACTGCAGGGTTTAGAACAACTGCCTTGCATGCATATTTCTCAGCTAAATAATTAGCATAAAAACCACCCAAAGAGGAGCCGATAATCACGGTGTTATCAGCTCCAGATTGATCAATAAAATTGGTGACCATATCCATACTTTGCTTTGGGGAAGCAAAGAGTTGAGGACAGTACCATTGAATTGGACTTTCTTTCTTAGATAAGGCCCTCACAGCATCACCAGTCTTGACAGCCTTACTAGATCTTGGAGAAGATCGAAATCCGTGTAAATAGACTAGTAAGGTAGTTAGCATACTTAAGTCTTAGACTCTTGACCCATTTCAAAATTGGCCAGCTTTTCTAGCGCCTTAACCATAGCCGAGTGATCCCATGCCTTACCGCCATGAGCGGCGCATGAGTTAAATAACTCCTGCGCAGTAGCTGTATTAGGTAGTGACACGCCAAGAGCTCGAGCACTATTCAAAGCAAGATTCAAGTCCTTTTGGTGCAACTCAATACGAAATCCAGGATCAAATGTTCTTTTAACCATCCTCTCGCCATGGACCTCTAATATTTTTGAGCTTGCAAACCCCCCCATCAGGGCTAGGCGTACTTTTGCTGGATCTGCACCAGCTTTTGAGGCGAATAATAGTGCCTCTGCTACCGCTTCAATATTCAAGGCAACAATAATTTGATTTGCAACCTTAGCCGTTTGCCCATCTCCATTTTTGCCTACAAGGTTTATATTCTTGCCCATTAACTCAAGAATAGGCTTGATGCTTTCAAAGATTTTTTCATCTCCGCCAACCATGATAGAAAGTGTGGCATTTTTAGCACCAACCTCACCACCAGAAACTGGGGCATCTAAGTAGTCACAGCCAAGTCCATTTATTTTCTTGGCAAACTCTTTGGTAGATATGGGAGAAATAGAGCTCATATCCACAATTACTTTGCCTTTGCTAAGGCCAGATGCTACCCCTTTATCACTAAACAATACCTTCTCTACGTCGGGAGTATCGGGCACCATGATGAAAATAATGTCCGCTTGCTCAGCAACAGCCTGAGGAGATGAGCATTGAACCGCTTTCGTCTGAGCCAATATTTCTGGAACTTTACTGCGAGTATTGATAAAGAGTTCATACCCTGCATTCACTAAATGACTTGCCATCGGCGCGCCCATAATGCCTAGACCAATGAAGCCAAGTTTTTTTTGATTACTCATACAGTCTCCTTAGATTTTTTTAAAATTATTGAATGGACTGCATCCAGCCTAAACCGGATTCAGTATTACTCAAGGGTTTATATTCGCAACCAATCCATCCCTTGTAGCCTAAACGATCGATTAATTTAAATAGATAGGGGTAGTTGATCTCACCTGTACCAGGCTCATTTCGCCCTGGGTTATCAGCCAGTTGAATATGAGCAATTTTTGATAAGTATTTCTCAATCGTATTGGCAAGCTCCCCTTCCATACGCTGCGCATGATAGATATCATATTGAACGAATAAATTGCTTGAATTCACTTCATTAATAATCTCAATCGCTTGCTGAGTTTTAGATAAAAAGAAGCCGGGAATATCAAAAGTATTAATTGGCTCTATTAGCAATCGAATATTTACTTTTTGTAGTTCATTGGCGGCAAATTGAAGATTTGAGATGAATGTCTCAAGTAATACTTTAGATTCAACTCCGGCAGGAGCTTTGCCTGCAAGACAGTTAAGTTGTGGGGTGCCTAATATATGCGCATATTCAATTGCCTTAGCAACACCTGAGCGAAATTCCTCAACCCGGTCTGGTAGGCAAGCAATTCCGCGCTCACCAGCATCCCAGTCACCAGCAGGTAAATTATTAAGCACTAATTTAAGCTGGTGATGATCTAGATTTTGCTTAATTTCGCTTGCAGAAAAAGCGTATGGAAAGAGAAATTCAACACCTTTAAAACCTGCATTTGATGCTTTTTCGAAGCGCTCCATAAATGGAACCTCATTAAAAAGCATAGTGAGATTGGCTGCTAGTTTTGGCATTGGAACCCTTTTTTACATAGATCTATCAAAAGTACGATTTTAACAAATATGCCTAGAACCTGCCGAGTGGCGCCAGCATTACTAAAACAGCTATTAATTAACAAAAGTGGGCTAGTATTTGGCATAGAAGCATTTAATTACAAGGGAAATAATGAATATTCAATTTACACGGATTGCTCTCACCCTCGCGGCTTTAATCGCAGGATCATCCGCTTTGATGGCGCAGAATAAGCCAGTTGATACAACTGGCCCCAAGCCTATGGTTATTGATGCAGCTTTGACAGATAACCGCTATCAACTATATGAAGGTGAAGTTTTAAAAACTGATCCAAAAACTCGCACAATCACTTTCAAAAACAAAGAGGGTGAATCTAAATTTGTTGCTGGACCAGAAATTACTAATTTTGCACAAATTAAAATAGGTGATCGCGTAAATGTAACTTATGAAACAGCGGTTGCTATAGAGCTTATCAAAACAAAAAGTACTGGTATTCGTAGCAAAGTAGAAACTAGTACGGTTACAAACTCTAAGCCTAATGAAAAACCTTCTGAGCTTATTGCGAACACAACCACGATCATTGCAGATATTGTTGGTGTAGACCGCGATAAAAAATTGGTATCTGTTAAAGGGCCAAGCGGAAAAGTAACAACTGTAACCGTGAAAAATCCGGCTTTACTGGCTGATGTGGCTGTTGGAGAGCAAGTTAAGGTAGTTTATTTTGATGCCATGGCAGCCTCTATTACGGCGCCAAAGAAAAAATAACTATCATCCCTCTTTAGTAAAAAGCCCCTTATTAGGGGCTTTTTTGTTAGTTTATTTGCATTTATATTTATTGAGCTATACCCATCAGGTCTTATCAATATCCTTGGTGAGAATTCTTCGGATCATCCTAGTGCTAATCTCGGGGTGTATCACAATCAAATATTCCTGAATGAGCGTAGATCTTCGTGTTAGCGAGTCGATATGCTCTCCGATATGCTTGTTAGCCTCGACTATGTCCTCAATTAGGGTTCGCTCTAAATAACTTTCGCCCTCATCCTTTTTTGCCAAGATAGCTTTATTGGGAGCGGATTTTTTTGAATTGGGCATAAAAAGGTATAGAAAAAGCCCGATTGCTCGGGCTTTTTTACTTAATTTGGCGGAACGGACGGGACTCGAACCCGCGACCCTCTGCGTGACAGGCAGATATTCTAACCAACTGAACTACCGCTCCAAATTACATCAACTAAAACTATTTACTGCAACCAGAAGAATCTGGCGTCCCCAGGGGGATTCGAACCCCCGTACTCACCGTGAAAGGGTGATGTCCTAGGCCTCTAGACGATGGGGACCTGGACTACTGCAAATTCACAACTATCTTCTAAATGCTTGGTGGAGATAAGCGGGATCGAACCGCTGACCTCTTGCATGCCATGCAAGCGCTCTCCCAGCTGAGCTATACCCCCGAAATCTCGCAATAACACTACAAGACACTCAAAACAATCCAAGATTTTAGCCTATTTTTGTGCAAGCGCGCAAATTGCTAACTGACCACCTTGGAGAGCCTTTTAATAGCTTCCTCTTTACCCAAAACTACCAATACTGAGTCAATAGCCGGTGTTTGAGTACTAGCAAATAATGCATATCGTACTGGCATAGCCAAAGCAGGCATTTTAATTTGATGTTGCGTCAATATTTGCTTAAAGGCGGCGCTATATGCTTCTTTTGTTGGTTCTGTAGTTCCTAAAATTTTGATGAGATCTTTCAGCGCGGGAACAATTGCTTCTGGAATATTCTCAGCAACTTGTTCGGGAAGATGATTAGGTGCAGGCAAATAAAATAGTTTTGCTCCCTCGGCTATTTCAAGCAAGGTATTAGCGCGATCTTTCATCAGACCCACTACTTGGACAAAGTCAGGACCATTCTCTGTATCGATACCAAGTTCATGTGCAAAAGGTTTAGCTAACTCAGCCAGTCTAATAGCGTCTATATGCTGAATATATTGATGATTTAACCAAAGTAATTTTTCGGGATTATGTTGTGCTGGAGAGCGACCTAAACTTTCCAAATCAAACCATTGAACAAATTGCTCCTTAGTAAATACTTCAGCATCACCATGTGACCATCCAAGACGAGCTAAATAATTGAGAATCGCTTCCGGTAGGAATCCAGCCTTCTGATAATCCCGAACGCTCATGGCGCCATTACGCTTACTCATCTTTTCACCAGCATCATTTAAGACTGTTGGCAGATGTGCATAAACTGGAGGCATGCCACCCAAAGCTTTCATGATATTGATTTGCCTAGGCGTATTGTTTACGTGATCATCGCCTCGAATAACATGTGTAATGTTCATGTCTAGGTCATCAACTACAACACAAAAGTTATAGGTTGGTGTGCCATCTGGTCGGGCTATGACCAAATCATCCAGCTCATCATTGCTAATTTCAATCTGACCTTTAACCGCATCCTCCCAAATGACTGAGCCGCCAATTGGATTTTTGAAGCGAATGACAGGAAGTACCCCTTGAGGTATTGGAGGGAGAGTCTTTCCCTCTTCAGGCCTCCATAGGCCGTTATAACGAGGCTTTTCTTTATTCGCCATTTGAACATCGCGAAGTCTGTTGAGCTCTTCTTCACTCATGTAGCAAGGATAAGCCAAACCTGCTTCAAGCATTTGTTTAATGACTTCGCGATAGCGATCAATACGTTGCATTTGATAGACTGGTCCCTCATCTAAATCGAGACCAAGCCAAGCCATGCCTTCAATGATGACGTCTACTGCTTCTTGAGATGAACGCTCTAAATCGGTATCTTCAATACGCAAAATAAAAGCACCCTTGTTATGGCGTGCAAAAGCCCAAGGATAAAGAGCGCTACGCAGATTTCCTAAATGTATAAAACCCGTAGGACTGGGGGCAAAACGTGTACGAATATGCATAGATTCTATTATCTCAGGTCAGGAAAATACGCAGCAAAATCTAAAAAAGTGGATACTTTAGTTTATGAATGAATTACTTGTATTTATATGTGATGGCGCACCAGTCCGCGGGGAAATCGTATCAATGAGCTCTGCTTGGCAAGCAATCCTAGAGCGCCGAACTGACCCGCCGGCTGTCCGCCGTATTTTAGGTGATTTTGTTGGTGCAGCCACCCTTTTAAGTGCAAGTCTTAAATTTGAGGGCACCCTCATTATTCAAGCCCAAAGTAAGGGACCAATACAGCTATTGGTAGTTGAATGCAAATCAGATTTAAGCATACGTGCCACGGTCAAGCTTTCCGTTGATCCGACCGAAATTACGCCTAATGCGACCTTGGGAGAACTATTGGACGCCTCTCAGACCGGTAGGCTAGTCATTACCCTTGACCCAAAGGATCGAGAACCCGGTCAACCGCCATATCAGGGTATTGTTGCCCTTCAAGAACATCATGGGACCATTATCAAACCTGTTACTAGTGCTGCAGAGGCGATTGCCCTATACATGCAGAACTCAGAGCAGCTCGATACCCGAATCTGGTTAAGCTCCAATGAAACCCATATTGGAGGCTTGTTACTGCAACGTCTACCGAATTCAGGTGGTCATGCACACCTTGATCCTCAAATTGCCGCAGAAGGCTGGTCAAGAATTCAGGCTTTAGGCGAAACCATTACCGATGAAGAGTTATTACATTTACCGCCAGCCACTATTTTACGTCGCCTATTTCTTGAAGAGTCAACAGAAAATGGCGTACGAAGCTTCCCTTCACGACCTATACGATTTGCTTGTAGCTGTTCACGTACTAAGGTTGCTGATGTATTAAGAATGCTTGGAGAAGAGGAAGTCCAAAGCATCCTAGCTGAGCAAAGTGTTGTTGAAACCGTCTGTGATTTTTGTGCCCAACCATACCGATTTGATGCTGTAGATTGTCAGCAAGTATTCAAAACAAATTTATTGAGTGATGCAACTAGGCCACCATCTGGGGGTCATTAATAAAACTTTTATTGCTTGGCAGTAGCTTGCTTTAGACCTTCGTCGGAATTGCTTGATGATGCCTTATCGCCAGGCAAAATTTGCACAAAAAATTCTCCCTCTTTGATTAGCCCATGCTCAACTCTAGCGCGCTCTTCAATTGCCCGAGTACCATCTTTTAAATCCTTGACGTCGCCCGCTAATTTTGCGTTACGCAAAGCCAAGAGGCTATTTTTTGCCTCTTGTAGCTCTACCTGCTTCTCCATCTCGTAGACCTTAATCCAGCCACCTTTACCTAGCCAGAGTGGATACTGGATTGCGATCAATAATAACAGCATGGAGTAGATAACTATTCGCATAATCTAATAGATCAGTTAGATAGATTAACGTTTGAGATTATAGAAAACGGATTTACCAGGATAGCTTGCAACATCACCCAAATCTTCTTCAATACGAAGTAGTTGGTTATATTTAGCAATGCGATCTGAGCGTGATAAAGAGCCTGTTTTTATTTGTCCAGCATTGGTTCCAACTGCAATATCCGCAATGGTGCTGTCTTCGGTTTCCCCAGAGCGATGCGAAATGACAGCAGTGTAATTTGCACGTTTTGCCATTTCAATTGCAGCAAAGGTCTCGGTCAAGGTTCCAATTTGATTAATCTTAATAAGAATCGAATTTGCTACACCCTTTTCGATGCCTTCTTTTAGAATACGAGTATTAGTAACAAATAAATCATCACCAACTAATTGGATTTTCTTGCCTAACTTTTGAGTGATATCAACCCATCCATCCCAGTCACTCTCATGCATACCGTCTTCAATCGACACGATTGGGAATTGATCTGCTAGTTGACCCAAGTAATCTGAAAACTCACTGGATGATAATTGCAATCCCTCACCTGATAAGTGGTACTTTCCGTCCTTATAAAATTCACTTGCTGCACAATCTAATGCGAGTAAAACATCTTCTCCAGCTTGGTAGCCAGCCCCTTCAATTGCTTTTAAAATAGTCTGTAAGCATTCAGTATTGCTTTTGAAGTTAGGGGCAAAACCGCCCTCATCTCCTACTGAAGTAGGCATTCCTTGAGACTCTAGGATTTTTTTTAATTCATGAAAAATTTCAGCGCCACAACGCAATGCTTCACGGAAACTCTGCGCACCCACTGGCATCACCATGAATTCCTGAATATCTAAACTATTGTTTGCATGGGCTCCACCATTCACAATATTCATCATGGGAACCGGTAATTGCATACCACCAGAACCACCAAAGTAACGATACAAAGGCAACCCAGCCTCCTCAGCTGCAGCTCTAGCCACAGCCATTGAGACTGCCAGAGTAGCATTAGCACCTAGGCGGGCCTTATTATGGGTGCCATCCAATTCGATCAAGGTGTGATCCAAGAAAGCTTGTTCACTTGCATCTAGGCCTAATATAGATTCTGCAATTTCAATATTAATATTTTGAACAGCATTCAGAACACCTTTACCTAGGTAACGTGACTTATCTCCATCGCGCAATTCTATTGCCTCTCGTGAGCCTGTTGAGGCACCCGATGGAACAGCTGCACGACCCATTACTCCCGATTCGAGTAGTACATCACACTCAACCGTTGGATTTCCGCGTGAATCCAAAATTTCTCTACCGATAATGTCAACAATGGCGCTCATGCACCTTCTCCTTAAAGCAATATGAAATGGGGCTATTAAATACTTCTATTTAAAGCTATCTTCTAAATAAGAACCGCTATCCTTAATCACTAAATCAATAGCTACCAGTGACTCAAGCAATTCTTTCATACGATCCAGCGGAACTGCATTGGGGCCGTCTGATAATGCGTTAGCTGGATTTGGATGTGTCTCCATAAACAAGCCACTAATACCTACAGCAACTGCTGCTCTAGCCAAAACAGGAACAAACTCACGTTGACCGCCACTAGATTGTCCTTGTCCACCAGGTAGCTGAACTGAATGGGTAGCATCGAACACAACTGGTGCTTTAGAGGCACGCAGAATGGCAAGACTACGCATATCAGAAACCAAATTGTTATATCCAAATGAAGCGCCACGTTCGCACACCATGAATTGATCTGGCAGATTTTTTTCTGCTGCAGCAGCTCTCGCTTTATCAATCACATTCAGCATTTCATGGGGGGACAGAAATTGCCCTTTTTTGAAATTAACTGGTTTACCACTTTGAGCGCAGGCACGAATGAAGTCAGTTTGTCTACATAAAAAAGCGGGGGTTTGAAGAACATCAACAACTTTTGATACCGCCTCAATATCGCTAATATCATGAACATCAGTTAGAACAGGAACACCCACTTGCTTCTTAACTTTTGCCAAAATTTCTAAACCCTTTTCCATTCCTAAGCCACGGAAAGAGTTGCCTGAAGAGCGGTTAGCTTTATCAAAAGAGGATTTATATATAAACGGAATCTTTAAGGCACTAGTGATTTCTTTTAATTGCCCTGCAACATCAATAGCCGATTGTTCGGATTCGATGACGCAAGTACCCGCTATTAAAAAAAAGCGTTGGTCTAGGCCAACATCAAAACCGCATAGCTTGAATGTGCTCATAAACTCCTCTTAGGCAACTTGCTTTAAAGCGACATTTTGACGCACTAGAGCTGCATTGATGAATGCAGAGAATAAAGGATGACCATCTCGTGGTGTCGAGGTAAATTCTGGGTGAAATTGCACGCCAAAGAACCATGGATGGATGGATTCCGGTAGCTCCATCATCTCAGGCAAAGACTCATTGGGTGTTCTAGCAGAAATAATTAAACCAGATTCTTCGAGTTGTGTAACGTAAGTATTATTCACTTCATAGCGATGACGATGTCGTTCATTGACTTCTAAACCATAAATAGCGCTTGCTAAAGTGCCTGTTTTCACTGGACAACGTTGAGAGCCAAGGCGCATTGTGCCTCCCATATCAGATGCATTGTTGCGCTTCTCTACCCTCCCTTCTCTGTCCATCCACTCCGTAATCAAAGCAACAACAGGGTTTTCGGCCTGCGGATCAAACTCAGTACTATTTGCTTTGGGAATATTAGCTACATGGCGAGCAAACTCAATGACTGCTAATTGCATACCCAGA
This sequence comes from uncultured beta proteobacterium, assembly GCA_903944255.1. GTDB lineage: Bacteria > Pseudomonadota > Gammaproteobacteria > Burkholderiales > Burkholderiaceae > Polynucleobacter. The sequence goes on along the minus strand of CAJARE010000019.1, from coordinate 11,264 downwards.
CATATGCCTAAATACGGTACTTGGTTCTCCCGTGCATAACGAATAGCAGAGATTTTTCCTTCCGTACCCCGTTTACCAAACCCACCGGGCACCAAAATAGCATCCAATTTCTTTAGGCAATCAATACCATCCTTCTCTATGATTTCAGAGTCGATGTAATTAATATTCACTTTTGTGTGGGTGTGAATGCCCGCATGGCGAAGAGCTTCTATGAGTGACTTATAAGATTCTGTCAGTTCTACGTATTTACCAACCATACCAATCGTCACCTCATATTGTGGATTGGCCATTTCATAAACTAAGTTAGCCCAAACAGATAGATCAGCAGGTTTCGCATTTAACTCTAGTTCTCGACAAATCAAATCATCCATGCCTTGGGCGTGCAGCATCTCTGGAATCTTATAAATCGTATCTACGTCCCAAACAGAAATTACAGCCTCTTCCCGAACATTAGAGAACAAAGAAATTTTTGCACGCTCATCCGCTGGAATAGGCCTATCAGCACGGCAAAGTAAAACCGTGGGCATGATGCCAATTTCGCGCAATTTCTGTACAGAGTGTTGTGTGGGCTTAGTTTTTAACTCCCCTGCACTGCTTATAAATGGCACTAAAGTCAGATGGACAAAGGCGCAGCTATGGGGCGGAAGACGCAAGCTCATCTGTCTTGCGGCCTCTAAGAAAGGTAATGATTCAATATCTCCGACAGTACCGCCAATCTCGCAAATAGCAATATCAGCTTCACCATCGTGACTTGCTTTAGCTCCACGCTCTACAAAAGCTTGGATCTCGTTGGTAATATGTGGAATCACTTGAACCGTTTTTCCTAGGTATTCTCCACGTCGTTCTTTGCTAATGACTGATTCATAGATCTGTCCAGTAGTAAAATTGTTACTCTTCCGCATCTTTGCAGAAACAAAACGTTCATAGTGGCCAAGATCTAAGTCAGTCTCTGCACCATCTTCAGTTACAAAGACTTCACCATGCTGAAGCGGACTCATAGTTCCAGGGTCAACATTGATATAAGGATCTAATTTTAGAAGGGTGACTTTCAGGCCGCGTGATTCGAGAATCGCGGCAAGCGAGGCAGCTGCGATTCCTTTCCCTAAGGAAGAAACCACACCACCAGTGACAAAAACGTATTTGGTCATCGCTTAAGCTCTGTTGGAAATAGTAATTATAACGACACCTAAAAATCCCACGGAAAATCAAAAATGAGTAATATCGAGGGAACATTCTTAAAGTTTCCTAATTTTTAGCCCAAATGCGCCTCCTTTTTGCAATCCTCATCACCCTGCTCTCACTTTTCTATTTACTCCCCTTTGCTATCGCATTTAATAGAAAAAGGGCAAATACAGGGGCTATATTTGCCTTAAATCTATTTCTAGGGTGGTCCTTGATCGGTTGGGTAGTCGCCTTAGTTTGGGCGCTAAAGACTGAGCAAGTCTTGTAAGCGCTGGGCCAGAGTTACCTAGATAGGCTGAAATATCACTAAAGACCCTATTGAAAGCATTTCAGCTACTTAAACTCTTATATAAGACTTAATTTAGTAACTATAATCGGCCTAATCAGGAGAAAATCCTCATTTAGCCTTTGTATTGAATACCATTACCTCATAGGAAACATTATGTTTGAAGCTTACAACGCCCATGTTGCTGAACGAGCAGCCCTTGGCATTCCAGCCCTCCCATTAAGCAAGGATCAAACTGCTGAATTGGTCAAAATGTTAAAAAATCCACCGGCTGGTAAGGAGTCTGAATTAGTTGAATTAATTACTTATCGTGTGCCAGCAGGTGTTGATGAGGCCGCCAAGGTAAAAGCTGAATTTTTAGATGCAGTTGCTAAGGGGGCAGAAAAATCTCCTTTGATCTCAAAAATAAAGGCCACTGAACTACTTGGAACCATGCTGGGTGGCTACAACATTAAGCCACTGGTTGAGTTGCTGTCAGATGCTGAATGCGGTACTGCTTCAGCAGAAGCATTGAAGAAAACCCTCTTAATGTTTGACTACTTTAATGATGTACAAGAGCTTGCGGAAAAAGGGAACGCAAATGCCAAGGCAGTAATGAAAAGCTGGGCAGATGCTGAATGGTTTACAAGTCGCCCTGCGGTTCCAGAAAATATGAAACTCACAGTATTTAAAGTCACTGGGGAAACTAATACTGATGATCTTTCACCAGCCCCAGATGCATGGAGTCGTCCAGATATTCCGCTACATGCCACCATCATGCTCAAAAATCCCCGCCCTGGAATTGATCCTGACGAGTCTGGGGTTCGTGGCCCAATGAAACAGATTGCCACACTACAAAAAAAGGGCAACCAAATTGCTTATGTAGGCGATGTTGTGGGTACGGGCTCTTCACGTAAATCGGCTACAAATTCTGTACTTTGGTGGACCGGCCAAGACATTCCTTTTGTACCCAATAAACGTTATGGTGGGGTATGTCTAGGCGGAAATATTGCTCCGATCTTCTTTAATACCATGGAAGACTCCGGTGCTTTGCCAATTGAGTTAGATGTGTCTCAGATGAACATGGGTGATGAAATTGAATTACGTCCATATGAAGGCAAGGTATTTAAGAATGGTCAAGAAATCACGAGTTTTTCTCTGAAGTCTCCAGTCATTCTTGATGAAGTCCGAGCAGGCGGTCGTATTCCGTTGATCGTTGGCCGCGGTTTAACAGCCAAAGCACGTGCAGCGCTTGGTCTTCCAGCCTCTACTGATTTCCGGGTTCCCGTAAGCCCGCCTGATAACCAAAAAGGTTTCAGCTTGGCCCAAAAAATGGTTGGTCGTGCTTGTGGTTTGCCTGAGGGTCAAGGGGTTCGCCCTGGCACCTATTGCGAGCCTCGTATGACAACTGTTGGGTCACAAGATACAACAGGACCAATGACTCGTGATGAATTAAAGGACTTAGCTTGCCTAGGATTTTCATCAGACCTCGTGATGCAATCTTTTTGCCATACCTCTGCATATCCAAAACCAGTTGATATTCGTACGCAACATGAGCTGCCTCCATTTATGACTAATCGTGGTGGCGTTGCATTGCGTCCAGGCGATGGCGTGATTCATAGTTGGTTAAATCGCTTATTACTGCCTGATACCTGTGGCACCGGTGGTGATAGTCACACTCGCTTTCCAATTGGTATCTCCTTCCCAGCTGGTTCTGGCTTGGTAGCATTTGCTGCTGCTACAGGCGTAATGCCATTAGACATGCCTGAATCAGTATTGATACGTTTTAAAGGAAAAATGCAGCCTGGCATTACATTACGAGATCTCGTTAATGCCATTCCTTTGTATGCTATCAAAAAAGGATTGCTCACTGTTGCAAAACAAGGCAAAAAGAATATCTTCTCGGGTCGTATTCTTGAAATAGAGGGTTTACCAGATCTTAAGGTTGAACAAGCATTTGAGTTATCAGATGCCTCAGCTGAACGTTCTGCTGGAGGTTGCACTGTTCACTTAAGCAAAGAGCCCATCATTGAATACATGCAGTCCAACATCACTTTAATGAAGTGGATGATTGCTAATGGCTATGAAGATAAGCGTACATTAGGTCGTCGTATTAAAGCCATGCAGGCATGGATTGCTAATCCTCAGCTACTCAAGGCAGATGAGAATGCAGACTACGCTGAAATCATCGAAATTAATATTGATGAGATCAAAGAACCAATCCTGGCATGTCCTAACGATCCAGATGATGTGAAAATATTGTCTGAAGTTGCCGGGGACAAGATTGATGAAGTCTTTATTGGCTCATGTATGACTAATATTGGTCACTTCCGTGCTGCCGGTCAAGTATTGCAAGGTAAGAAAGATATGCCGACCCGACTATGGGTCGCACCCCCAACCAAGATGGATGCCATGATCCTAATGGAAGAAGGTTATTACGGCATGTTAGGTGCGGCTGGTGCACGCATGGAAAGTCCAGGTTGCTCACTCTGCATGGGTAACCAGGCGCAGATCCGTAAAGGCTCTACTGCAGTATCCACTTCTACACGTAACTTTCCAAACCGCTTAGGTATTGATACACGAGTATATTTAGCTTCTGCTGAATTGGCCGCTGTAGCCGCCCTTTTAGGTCGTCTGCCTACGCCTAGTGAGTACTTAGAACAAGTGAAGGCTCTGGATGCAAAGGCCAGTGATGTTTATAGGTACATGAGCTTTGATAAAATTAAATCGTTTAGTGACGTCGCTGACACAGTAGCCGTTTAATAGATAAGACCTTTCAATTAGATATAGTTTGGAAAATAAAATAGGCGATCAATAGATCGCCTATTTTCTATTTCGAATTCTTATATCGAAAGCCTATTTTCCTGCCGTGCATTTTCACGAATAATACCTAAGACCCACTTATGGGTTGGTAGACCAGTTTTTTCTAAAATAAGTTTAGCGCGTTTAGAAACATCCTTCCATTCCACTTCAAGTTTTGGACCTTTAAAAGCGATAGCTACAACATTACAATCGTGCGACTCAGGAAATAATAAAACTCGATCATCAAAAGCTTGGCAAATATTCTTGAGATTGATATCGAAACTTTGATGGCGGGAGAATAGATTAACCGTCATAACACCTGGCTCCTTCAGGATGTTGTAACAGCCTTTATAAAAGTCTAACGAACTTGCAGCAGGTCCATCACAGATAGCGTCATAAAGATCCACCTGAACTGCGTCAAACTGATTTTTATTTTTACTGGATTTGACAAATGCTTGAGCGTCCATCGGGAGGGTTTCAAGTTTGCGATCATCATCTGGCGTAAAAAACATTGATCTTGCGGCAACAATGACTGACGGATTAAGTTCAACAACAGTAGTTTTGACTGCTGGGCAAAAACGATGTTGAAATTTAGTTAAGGCTCCAGTACCTAGACCTAGCTGAGCAACCTTCATCCCTAGCTGTGTTTCTAAAAACAATAACCATGCCATCATTTGCTGGTTATATTCAAGGTAGATTTCATCTGGGTCACGAATACGCATTGCCCCTTGAATTAATTCACTGCCAAAATGAAGATAGCGTATGCCACCACTTTCTGAAAACGTTACAGGCTCCATTGCAAGCAAAATTATTTAGCCCAGTGACGTGCATTTCTAAACAGGCGTAACCAAGGACTGGCTCCATCTGCTGTATTGAGCCACTCATCTGGACACCAGCTCATTTGCGCCGCCCTAAATACTCGCTCAGGATGGGGCATCATGACAGTAAAACGTCCGTCTGGCGTCGTTACACCGCTAAGGCCGCCTGGAGAACCATTTGGATTCATTGGGTAGACTTCAGTAGGATTACCTTGGTGGTCAACAAAGCGTAAAGTAGCTAAACCTTGCTTTCTGATGTTATCTAGATTGCCCTGCTGGCTGAAATTTGCATAGCCCTCACCATGTGCAATGGCAATTGGTAACTGGCTGCCTTCCATGCCCTGAGTGAAGATGGATGGGGAAGCCAGCACTTCTGCCATCACTAAACGTGCCTCATATTGCTCAGACTGATTGCGAGTGAACTTTGGCCAAGCTTGGGCACCAGGAATGATTCCCGATAAATTACTCATCATTTGGCAGCCATTACATACGCCCAATGCAAAGCTATCTTGACGATTAAAAAAGCTGGAGAACTGGTCGCGTAATTGATGATTGAACAAAATAGTTTTAGCCCAACCTTCCCCGGCACCAAGAACGTCTCCGTAACTGAAGCCACCGCAAGCAATTAGACCTCGGAAATCCTCTAACTTAGCTTTGCCGCTTAATAGATCAGACATATGCACATCAAAGCTATCAAAACCAGCCAAGTTCACCGCATAGGCCATTTCTTTATGGGAGTTAACACCTTGTTCTCGCAAAATGGCTACTCTAGGTTGGATACCCTTTGAAATGAATGGCGCTGCAATATCCTCAGCATGATCAAAAGTGAGCTTTGGGGACATCCCAGGGTCAGATAAATTATCTAATAGAGAAAATTCAGAATCGGCACAGGCAGGGTTATCTCGTAAACGTGCAATTTGGTAGCTGGTATTGGCCCATAATTTTTGGAGAACTTCGCGAGGTTCAGAAAAAATATTTTTTGCGTCTCGCCATATTTCTATGCGGCCATTAGTGTTGGTTTTTGCTATGACATGACTACAAGCGCTTAGGCCTAATTTACGTAGTATAGAAAATACTGCATCACGATCTTCTCTTCGCACTTGAATAACGGCTCCCAACTCTTCACTGAAGAGAGCTCTTATGGTTTGCTCATGGCGACGACCAGATACTTGCTGAGACCAATTTTTAGCATCACCGTAATCAGGTTCTTGATTTACATCGACTGCAATCATATCTACATTGATTGATATCCCGGTATGGGAAGCAAAGGCCATTTCAGCTATACAGGCTAATAGACCGCCATCAGAACGATCGTGATAGGCCAGTAATTTATTCTCTTTTCGCAGTGCAATCATGGCAGCAGCCATTGCTTTGAGATCATCTGGGTTATCAAGATCGGGAGTTGACTTACCGGATTGATTTAATACCTGAGCCAAGATACTTCCAGCCATACGGTTCTTGCTATGACCCAAATCAATCAAGATTAATTCAGTTTCTAAGCTAGAGCCATCTTGATTTTTGAGCTTGAGTAATGGAGTTGATGTTTTACGAACATCTTGTACTGGGGCAAATGCAGAAATAATGAGAGAAACTGGAGCAACTACTTTCTTAGACTCATTACCATCACGCCATTCAGTGGCCATAGACAAAGAATCTTTACCGACCGGAATAGCTATTCCTAAAGCAGGACATAACTCCATTCCAACTGCTTTAACTGAATCATATAACTTCGCATCTTCGCCAGGTGAGCCACAGGCGGCCATCCAATTTGCAGACAATTTGATATCCTGAAGATGAGCGATATCTGCAGATAATAGATTTGTGATTGCTTCACCTACGGCCATCCGTGCAGCTGCAGGAGCATCAATAACAGCTAGTGGAGCTCTCTCACCCATTGACATTACCTCGCCTCGATAACCTTGGTAATCCATCAATGTGACAGCACAGTCAGCTACTGGAACTTGCCAAGGCCCCACGAATTGATCACGGGCATTTAAGCCCCCTACTGTTCTATCTCCTATAGTAATAAGGAATGATTTACTAGCGACAGTTGGTTGCTGTAAGACCCAAGCAATGGCTTGGGATAAATCAACATCGGTTACATCTAGTTCTATGAATTCTTGAACAACCCTCTTTACATCACGATGCATACGTGGCGGTTTACCAAGCAGCACTTCCATGGGCATATTAATTGGTAATGCAGCATCACTTCCTGGTAATTGTTCAGAATCATTTAGCTGAAGTTGACGCTCTGCAGTCGCTTCGCCAACAACAGCAAAAGGACACCGTTCACGCTCACAAAGAGACTTCAATAAATCCAAATCTTGAGCCTGTATCGCTAAAACATATCGCTCCTGGGATTCATTACACCAAATTTCAGCGGGGCTCATACCGCTCTCTTCCAGAGGAATATTACGCAATTTGAATTTAGCACCTAAACCAGCGCCATCTGCTAGCTCAGGAAAAGCATTGGATAGTCCACCAGCACCTACATCATGTATAGAAACAATCGGATTGTTCTTACCTAATGCACAACAGGCGTTAATTACTTCTTGGGCACGACGCTCCATTTCTGGATTGCCCCGTTGGACAGAATCAAAATCTAAATCCGCAGTGTTTGTGCCAGTGGCTACGGAACTTCCTGTGGCGCCGCCCATACCAATTCGCATTCCTGGCCCACCAAGCTGGATTAGTAAATGACCAGCTTGAATTGGCTTCTTTTCAGTGTGAATGGACTCAATACTGCCAATGCCACCAGCAATCATGATGGGCTTGTGATAGCCGCGCCGAACTCCACCTAAGGTTTGTTCAAATACCCTGAAATAACCACCTAAAATTGGCCTACCGAATTCATTGTTAAATGCTGCACCACCAAGAGGGCCATCAATCATAATTTGTAAAGGAGTGGATATTCGTTCTGGCTTGCCATATAGCTCACCTTCCCACGGCATCTCTGTACCAGGAATATTCAAATTCGACACAGAGAATCCTGTTAAACCCGCTTTAGGACGGCCGCCTATACCTGTGGCCCCTTCATCGCGAATTTCACCGCCCGCACCTGTAGAAGCACCTGGGAATGGAGCAATAGCTGTAGGATGGTTGTGGGTTTCCACCTTCATCAATGTATGAACTAAGCGGGTATCTTTTTGGTAGCAGTGCTCAGCGCCTTGAGGAGTCCAAGTTTGAACCTCACAACCCTCCATGACAGCTGAATTATCCGAATAAGCAACAATCGTACCTTTTGGATTGAGTTGATGAGTGTTACGGATCATAGCGAACAATGAACGCTCTTGATCATCTCCATCAATAGTCCACGTAGAATTAAAAATCTTATGGCGACAATGCTCACTATTAGCTTGTGCAAACATAATGAGTTCAACATCACTTGGATTGCGCTCTAAACGGATAAAACTCTCAGCAAGATAAGCTACCTCATCATCTGAAAGCGCTAAACCTAATTCTTTATTGGCTTTCTCAAGCGCAAATTGGCCTTCGCTTAATACTTCAATACGGCTTAATGGGCGATTTTCAAGAACGCGATAAAGTGCATTTGCATCGTCAACCGATTGAATCACTGCTTCTGTCATGCGATCATATAAATGTCCCAAGACAAGTAAGCCTTGTTCAGAATTTAGGAGCTTTTTACTTTGCCACGTAAACTGAATTCCACGCTCTATCCGCAATATGTTTAAACCGCATTGATGAGCGATATCAGTCGCTTTACTAGACCACGGGGAGACAGTACCTAAGCGTGGTATGACAATGGCGCTCTGATCGGATGATTTGGAAAATAAAGCGTTACCTACTTGAAGCTTAGAGACAAATTTTTGTCCGTAGGTCAGCAAGCTGTTAAGAACCTCTTTTTCTTGTGAAGTAAGTTCTTTATCTGACCATATAAAGTGAAGATATTGAGCCTCAATAGACTCCAGATTCACTCCCTGCTGAGCTAAGGAGCCTAAAAGTCGCTGTTGACGAAACTGGGATAGCGCATCTGCGCCAGGTAAAAAGAGGAAAAAAGACATCCTGAGATTATAAGGTTTTGCCTACAGTAATTTCCCACCCTGGAGCTGTAATTGGCGCTGACACCTACTGGCTAGGGCTGGGTCATGGGTCACTAGAATGAGAGTTGAATGATTGGCCTGATTTAGGTCAAAAAGGAGGTTAATTACCTTATTTCCGCTCGCCTCATCTAAGCTGCCAGTTGGCTCATCTGCAAAAAGAATAGCGGGTTGATTAATAAAAGCACGAGCTAAAGCAACACGTTGCTGCTCCCCGCCAGATAAAGTCTTTGGAAAATGCTTCAAACGATCTTTAAGTCCCACTTTGTTAAGCCAGTGCGTAGCCTTATCTTTGGCATCTAAATCCCCCCTAAGCTCAGCGGGAAGCATGACATTTTCCAAAGCATTTAAGTGGGGTAGTAATTGGAAGGATTGGAATACAAAGCCTACATGGGAAGCCCTTAAGCTTGCACGACCGTCCTCATTCAATTGATTGAGATCTTGCCCCATCATTACGACTTTTCCAGCTGTAGGGGTATCTAGACCAGCTAAAAGGCTTAATAAAGTACTTTTGCCTGACCCTGAGCTACCTGTAATCGCAACACTTTCACCTTGATAGAGATCAAAACAAATGTCGTGCAAAATGGCCAGTGCGCCATCGCTAGACATTACCTGCTTGCCCAAATGGTTTGCACTAAGAACTTTGACTGAATTACTCATAAACGCCGATACTATATATCTCTCAAATGATGAATCAACAATATTACTGCCGTGTTTTTGAAAGAGGATTTATTAAACTAGTTCTATTTTGCCTGTTTATGTCCATTGTTACATTGACCCGGGCAAATTCAACTATTTTGGTGATGGGAGATAGCCTCTCTGCTGAGTATGGATTATCCCGCGGGACTGGCTGGGTAAAGCTTTTAGAAGATCAACTACAAAAGCAAGCAAGTCCATGGACAATCTTTAATGCCAGTATTAGTGGCGAAACAAGCTCAGGCGGCCTAACGCGACTTCCCTCATTATTAAAGCAAAAAAAGCCTGGAATCGTATTCCTTGAGCTAGGTGCCAATGATGCATTGCGAGGACTATCGGTTGATCAAACTGAAAAAAATCTTCGTAAGATGATTCAAATGAGTAAGCAATCGGGTGCAAAGGTTTTACTTTTTGGCTTTCAGATACCGCCTAATTATGGGCAAGATTATACAAATCGATTTAAAGCAATGTATCCAAAACTAGCAAATCAAGAAGGTATTGAATTATTGCCCTTCTTTTTAAAAGATATTGCCTCTCAAAAAGAGTACTTTCAAGCAGACAATATTCATCCTAATGAAAAGGCACAGACATTCTTATTTAGGAATGTCTGGGATGCCATGGGCCCTTATCAGAATTTACTAAAGAGTAAGTGAATCAATTGCAGTTAACTGCCAGTGCCTGCATTGGCAGGTTTAAGAGGATTAATGATCTTCACGTTAGCAGACTCACGCCAATAGGACATGAATCCCGCAAACTCTGATTGGGCTGCAAGTGACTGTATCTGTGCGGCCTGTGCTTTATATACTCTGGTATCACCACTGGGCGGCTGACGTACTTGATCAATCCGATATAAGGTAGTTCCAACACCAGGATTAGAGACCGAAACTACTGCGGGCAATTTATCAGGATTAATAGACATCACATCATCTAAAGCAGGCCCTAGTAGATTAGATGGTTTATTGCGTGATACCCAAATAGGGCTAGTAAAACCAGTGCTGACCTTTGGGTCTTTTTGTAGCGTTGCAAAACGCTCTGAAGCAGCCGTGATAGCCAACTTTTCGGCAGATCGTTGGCTAACTTGACGTTTAACTTCTGTAGCAACATCATTATAGGGAAGTGTTTGTGCAGGATGGAACGTTACTACCCTCGCAGACACAAACACGCCCGGTGAAATCTGGACTGCTTCGATATTACGTTTATTCTTCAGAGCTTCATCAGAAAATAGGGATTGCACAACTTTGGAACTAGCCAGAGGATGGTCTTTAGTTGAAGAGCTGATTCCGCTGCGAGTCAATCCTTTCTGACTTTGAATGCTTAATCTCAATTTATCTGCTGTTGGCTTAAGGCTATCTGATTGGTCATAAGTCAGATTGGCAAACTGATCAGCTTTTTCACTAAAAGCTTTGGCATCCTCCTTAGGATCTGCCTTCAAAACAATATATT
>CAJARE010000018.1 GCA_903944255.1 uncultured beta proteobacterium | reverse complement strand
CTTTCGTGCACGACAAAATACTGATTCTCGACTTTGGTTCCCAAGTAACTCAATTAATTGCTAGGCGTGTGCGTGACGCGCGAGTGTATTCAGAAATTCATCCTTATGATTGCGATCCAGAATTTATTCGCAAGTTCATAAAAGAGCAGGGTGGTAAAGGCATCATTCTTTCAGGTGGCCCAAGTTCTGTCACTGAAGAAGGCAGCCCTCGGGCGCCACAAATTGTTTTTGAGCTTGGTGTCCCCGTATTAGGTATTTGTTATGGCATGCAAACGATGGCTTCGCAGCTGGGTGGCGCAGTTGCTTCAGCTGAATCATTAGGTAAAGCACGTGAGTTTGGTTATTCAGAGGTGCGCGCACATGGGCACACCAATCTGCTTAAAGGAATTCAAGACTTTTCAACTAGCGAAGGTCATGGCATTTTGAAGGTTTGGATGAGCCATGGCGATTCCGTAACTACCTTACCGCCAGCATTTAAGTTAATGGCTTCAACTGAGTCGTGTCCAATTGCGGGGATGGCAGATGAAGAGCGACGCTTTTATGCATTCCAGTTTCATCCTGAAGTAACGCATACCATCCAGGGTACGGCGATTATTGAGCGCTTTGTGCATCAAATATGCGCTTGTAAGCCTGATTGGGTAATGGGTGATTACATCAGTGAAGCAGTTGAAAATATTCGTCAACAAGTAGGCGAAGATGAAGTTATTTTGGGTCTGTCTGGTGGTGTTGATTCTAGTGTTGCTGCAGCCTTAATTCATCGTGCGATAGGCGATCAACTTACTTGTGTATTTGTAGATCATGGCTTGCTTCGCTTGAATGAAGGCGATATGGTGATGGAAATGTTTGCTCGCAACCTGGGTGTAAAGGTCATCAGAGTTGATGCGGCACAAACATTTATGTCGAAGTTAGCAGGAGTGTCTGATCCCGAAGCAAAACGAAAAATTATTGGAAAAGAATTTGTAGAAATATTCCAAAGTGAATCTAGCAAGATTAAGAATGCTAAATGGCTTGCGCAAGGCACTATTTATCCGGATGTGATTGAATCTGCAGGCAAAGGTAAGAAGGGCGCCCATACCATCAAGAGTCACCATAATGTTGGCGGCCTTCCTGATGATATGCACCTTAAATTACTGGAACCCCTAAGGGAATTATTCAAAGATGAAGTGCGTGAGCTGGGCGTTGCATTAGGACTGCCAAGGGAGATGGTGTATCGCCATCCATTCCCGGGACCAGGCCTAGGTGTGCGTATTTTGGGGGAGGTAAAAGCAGAGTATGCACATTTACTTCAGAGGGCTGATGCTATTTTCATCGAAGAGTTGCGGAATACGATGGACGAGGTCAGTCAAAAATCTTGGTATGAGCTCACCAGTCAAGCTTTTGCTGTATTTCTCCCGGTAAAGTCTGTTGGCGTGATGGGTGATGGACGTACTTATGAGTATGTTGTTGCCCTCAGGGCAGTTCAAACCCAGGACTTTATGACAGCACATTGGGCTCATTTGCCACATGAATTGCTGGGAAGAGTTTCCAATCGAATCATCAATGAAGTGCGGGGCATCAATCGCGTTGTCTATGACATCAGCGGTAAGCCACCAGCTACTATTGAGTGGGAGTAAAAAATCTGACAACAGATAGTATGGTTAGATACAGATATTTTGATTAATGCTGAAAAGACCCAAGACATTACAGTCAATCTAGGCCTTCAAGATTGAG
>CAJARE010000017.1 GCA_903944255.1 uncultured beta proteobacterium | reverse complement strand
TTGGTGATCGACCTGCGGTAAAGCGGGGATGCGAAGTACTAACTGCGCTACGTAAACCCTTGCATGATGACAAAGCAAGAGAACAACTGTTTGGCTCAACTCAGTATCAAAAAAGGAAATGAAATGAAGATTCAATCAGTCGGTGTGATCGGCGCAGGCACTATGGGTAATGGCATTGCACAAGTATGCGCTGTTGCTGGTCTTGATGTCGTCATGGTTGATATTAATGAAGCAGCCGTGACACGCGGCCTTGATCAAATTAGTAAGAGCTTAGATCGTTTGGTTAAAAAAGAGGTGCTTACTACTGAAGCAAAAGATGCTGCCTTAAAGCGTATTAAGGGTAGTACCTCTTATGAAGACTTCAAGGGTCTTGGATTAGTCATTGAAGCGGCCACTGAGAATCAAGCCATCAAAGAAAAGATTTTGAAGCAAGTTGATGGGATTGTCAGTAAAGACACCATTGTTGCTACGAATACTTCTTCTCTATCGATCACCAAGCTGGCTGCACTAGATTCCAACCCTGCACGCTTTATTGGAATGCACTTTTTCAACCCGCCACCCTTGATGGCATTAGTAGAAGTGATTCGGGGACTGCAAACGAGTGATGCTACTCATGCTGCCATTATTGATATGGCTAAACGCATAGGTAAAGAACCCATTACCGTCAAAAACTCACCAGGCTTTGTAGTCAATCGCATTTTGTTGCCCATGATCAATGAAGCTTTCTTTGTCTTATCTGAAGGATTGGCAAGCCCTGAAGATATTGATGCTGGTATGAAGCTTGGCTGTAACCAACCAATTGGTCCCTTGGCTTTAGCTGATCTCATTGGCTTAGATACTTGCTTAGCTGTTATGGAAGTGTATTTTGAAAACTTTAGCGATTCTAAATACCGGCCTTGTCCGCTCTTAAGAGAAATGGTTGCTGCAGGATATCTTGGCCGCAAAACTGGTCGAGGCGTGTATACCTACGACAAGTAATTTAAGTCACTTTTTTTATTCATTAAAACCTTATCCAGAACAGATGTCCTTGTGAACCCCCTTCCCCCGCTTCTCCTTAAATTAGCTTATGCAGGATTGATTCCCTTTGTTGGTTTAGCCTTACTAGTGCAATTAGCGCCAACCCCATTAAATTACCTCAGCGCTGAATCTCTAGCAGGATATGGGGCGGTGATCACTTCCTTCATGGGTGCTCTGCACTGGGGTGCTAACTTACATACCCTTGGCAAAGCCCCTCCTGGTGACCGCTGGGAAGATCGTAATGCTTGGATTTGGGGAGTCATTCCAGCTCTAGTAGCGTGGTTGGCCCTACATATTTACATCCCTGTTGGGCTAGTGATTCTCGCCTCTACTCTCATCATCCAGCGCAATATTGATCAAAACACTTATCAATATTATTTTTCTAGTGATGAAGCACGACAAGCGTTTATGACTATGCGTAATCGCTTGACCTATATTGCTGCAGCTTGTCTTGTTTGGGCAGCCTTAGTCATTCTATTTGTGCAAGCATGATTTTTCATGAGTAGCTTATTTGATAGCACTCCCCCGCCGCCATTGGCGGAAGCGCTGCGCCCCAAAACAATTGAACAAGTTATTGGGCAAACTCATCTATTAGCCAGCGGTAAGCCGCTCAATCTTGCATTTGCTTCTGGCAAACCCCACTCGATGATTTTATGGGGGCCACCTGGCGTTGGAAAAACGACCTTGGCACGCCTTTCTGCAAAAGCATTTGATCGTGAGTTCATTGCCATCTCTGCTGTGTTAGCCGGCGTCAAAGAAATCCGTGAAGCCATTGAGCAAGCTCAGCAGAATATGGCTCAGTATGGAAAACAAACCATCTTATTTGTGGATGAAATTCATCGCTTTAATAAAAGTCAGCAAGATGCCCTACTGCCTCATGTTGAGTCAGGCTTGTTTACCTTTATTGGGGCCACGACCGAGAATCCTTCATTTGAAGTGAATTCAGCACTGCTATCGCGAGCCCAGGTGTATGTTCTGAAATCGCTCAGCACTAATGAACTTGGGCAGTTATTTATTCGCGCACGCGAGCTGGCAATGCCTGATCTCCAGTTTGAGGACAGCGCCATTGAGAGGATCATTGCTCATGCGGATGGAGATGCACGCCGCCTACTCAACTTAGTTGAGCAGACTCACAATGCCACCTTGAATCCAAGCGCTTCAGTGAAGATCATTGATCAGGCCTTTATTGAAAATGCACTATCGACTCAAGCCCGTCGCTTTGACAAAGGTGGCGATCAGTTTTATGACCAGATCTCAGCGCTGCACAAATCGGTCAGGGGATCCAATCCAGATGCCGCTCTGTATTGGCTCTGTCGCATGTTAGACGGCGGCGTAGATCCTCGTTATTTATCCCGCCGCATTATTCGTATGGCCTGGGAAGATATCGGCTTAGCCGATCCAAGAGCAATGCAATTGGCTAATGATGCTGCACTGACCTATGAAAGGCTCGGCTCACCAGAGGGTGAACTTGCCCTTGGTCAAGCCGTGGTGTATTTAGCAGTCGCCTCTAAAAGTAATGCGAGCTACAAGGCATTTAATGCCGCAAGAGCTTATGTTGCTCAGGATCAATCGAAACCCGTTCCCCATCATTTACGTAATGCTCCCACTAAGCTCATGAAAGATCTCGGGCATGGCAAAGAATATCGCTACGCACATGATGAGCCTCACGCTTATGCTGCCGGCGAATCCTATCTCCCCGAAGGTATGACAGAACCTCATTGGTATGAACCGGTACCACGCGGACTGGAAACCCAAATTAGTGAGAAGATGGCTTTTTTACGTAACTTAGACCAAGAGGCGAAAAAGAAATGAGTTCAAAAGTAGCTGCTACTTTTTATTACGACATTATTTCTCCTTTTGCTTACTTTTACATCAAGCAACGTCAGCGTCTAGAGTCCAAACTCGATATCACTCCAGTGCCAGTTTTATTGGGTGGATTACTACGAGCTACTAATAACAAAGGTCCGGCGGAGATTCCTGCCAAGCGATCTCATATCTATCAGTTTTGTATATGGCAAGCAGAAAAATTAGGTATTCCATTTCGCTTTCCAGAGCATCACCCATTTATAACAGTAGCACCGCAGCGCCTGCTATTAGAACAGCAGGCTAACTGGGAGATGGTGGAGAAAGCATTTGATTACATTTGGGTGGAAGGTAAAGATCCCAATCTATCTTGGTCAGAATTTTGTATCTATTTAGGCTTAGCTGCTGATACGCCAAAACCCGAAAGCCCTGAGATTAAAGAGCGCTTAATCACTAATACAAATCAGGCCCTGCTAGATGGCGCTTTTGGGGTACCTGCCTTAATAGTCAATCATCGCTGCTTCTGGGGTGTAGACACCATTGACTGGACATTAGACTATCTTGCTAGGCCAGGCATGTTTGAAGAGGCTTCTTATGCCTACGCCGGCAAGGTGCCAAATGGTTTACTTTGAAAAAACGATTTCAGTAGCACAATACAATATCGATATACGCTTCATTCATTTAAGGAGAAGTTATGCGTCAGTTTTTTGCCAGTCTCGCTCTGATCATCACATGTTTTGCTAGCCAAGCAGCTTTTGCAGGTCCTAAAGTTGAATTCAAAACCACCATGGGTAATTTTGTGGTGGAGCTCGATTCAGATAAAGCACCTAAAACGACTGCAAACTTTTTAAATTATGTCAAAAATGGTTTTTATAACGGAACCATTTTTCATCGTGTGATTGATGGATTTATGATTCAAGGAGGTGGATTTACTGCTGACTTGACTCAAAAGGCAACCGACTCACCAGTCGTCTCTGAAGCCAATAATGGCCTTAAGAACAATAACTACACGATTGCTATGGCGCGCACTTCCGATCCTGACTCTGCAACTGCCCAATTCTTTATCAATGTGAAAGACAATCAAGGCTTAGATTTTCCTAATGCAATGGGTAATGGCTACACCGTTTTTGGCAAAGTCATTTCTGGCACCCAAACCATTGATGCCATTCGTAAGGTGCCGACTATGGTGGCATCTGCTCCGCGCATGGGTCGTATGGCCGATGTGCCCGCTAAAACAGTGACGATTGAATCAGCCACTCTTCTTAAATAAGTCTTTTAGAACCCGCTAGAGCTGCTGGCTATGATTCTGCTTGATGATGCACATAGCAGCTCTGCGCAGCCCACTAGTCGGGTATACGACTCAGCTCTACAAACATGGTGCATTCTTCCTAGTGGAAATGCTAGCCAAGATCAGCTTGCTGTCAAAAACTGTTTAGCAGAATTCACTGCTGTACTAGATCAAGGTCATTATCTGGTTGCTGTTTTTTCTTATGAACTAGGAAAACTCATACATCACTTGCCAAGCCGTTCTACTAGTCATCCCCACCCAATCATGCAGGCATGGTCTTTTGTGGATTATCAGAAGCTCTCTAAGGATCAAGTCGACACACTCATTACAGATCAGCTAAACCAGTTAAGCTCTGATGATCAAATTGCTGGCGTGCTCGATGTCAATGAATCTATCGATCAAGCGCAGTTTTCTGCCGATATTGCTCGTATTCAAGAATACATTCGCAGTGGTGACACCTACCAGATTAATCACACCTATCGTATTACCGGCAAAACCTATGGCTCTCCTTTAGCCCTTTACAGTAGATTGCGAGAACGCCAACCCGGAAGGTTTGGCGCCTACCTAGAGAATGACAAGCAATATATCCTCTCGCAATCGCCAGAGCTCTTTATTCAAAAAACTGCTGCCATATTAAAAGCAATGCCGATGAAAGGAACTGCGAATGCTCTTTCGGTAGGTGCTAGTACTCTTTCAGAAGATCCCAAGAATCAAGCTGAAAACGTCATGATTGTGGATTTACTGCGCAATGATCTCAGTCGCATTTCTTTACCAGGAACAGTAAAAGTTCCCAATTTATTTGAAGTAGCTAGGCACGGAGATGTATTGCAGATGACCTCTACTGTAGAAGGAGAAATTAAACCTCACACGAGCTTGCATGAGATCTTAAATGCAGTATTTCCCTGTGGGTCGGTTACTGGTGCCCCCAAAAAGCGCAGCATGGAAATTATTCAAGAGCTTGAGCCATTTGATCGAGGATATTACTGTGGCGCCTTAGGTTGGCTTGATCCAAATGGTGATTTTGCTTTTAGCGTTCCGATTCGCACAGTCGAAATTGAAGAGAATGCACAATCTCACGCAAGCCAATTTACTCTTGGTGTGGGTGCGGGCATTACGATTGATTCTGATGCCAATCAAGAATGGGAAGAATGTCAGATCAAGTCCGCATTCTTAAAAAGTCTTCCTAGCGCTACCGGTCTATTTGAAACGATTGCTGTCATACAAGGGCTTCCGCAACGCTTAGGGGCTCATCTTGATCGAATGGAGTCTTCAGCTTTATCCTTGGGCATTCCTTTTCATCGCCAAGATGCCCAATCCTCTGTATGCAATCTCAGCGAGAGTTTAGACCACAGTCAATTCTTTCGACTGCGCCTAGATCTTGCAATCAATGGTCAGCTCAGCTGTACTTCGGGTCTTTTGGAATCCATTGATCAAGCTGTGAAAATATTTTGGGCTAAAGATATTTTGCCAAGTGGCACAGTCATGTTTTCTGGGGACCCTCTGTTACAGCATAAGGTCAGTCAGCGCCATCTTTACGATCAAGCTTGGCAAGCAGCAGTAAAGTTAGGTGGCTTTGATGCGCTTTTCACAAATGAGCAAGGCTTTGTGACTGAAGGCGGTAGAACCAGTGTTTTCATCAAACCCCTCAATAGCACTGAATGGCTGACTCCACCTGTGACCGCCGGCCTACTTCCTGGCGTCATGCGAGCTGCCCTCTTAGCTGATCCTCAAATGAATGCCCGTGAAGCTAACCTGACTATTAAAGATGTTTCAATGGCAAGTGAGATTATTCTTAGTAATGCCCTGCGTGGCGCCATCAAAGCCTATTTTTAGAAAGTTTTCATGAAGTTTTGTCCAAACTGCGCAAGCACACTGAGTTTAAAGATTCCTGCCGATGATTCACGTGAGCGTTTTGTATGCGATGCCTGCGGCAGTATTCATTATCAAAATCCCAGAAATGTTGTGGGTTGTATCCCTGTGTATAACAAACAAGTATTGCTATGCCGACGTGCCATTGCTCCACGTCATGGGTACTGGACTCTTCCTGCTGGCTTTATGGAGCTTGGCGAAAGCACCAGCGCTGGGGCTGAGCGAGAAACTTTTGAAGAAGCAGGTGCCAAAGTTCAAATTGGGCCACTGTATTCCTTACTCAATGTTCCGCATGCGGAACAAGTACACCTCTTTTATCTTGCTACGATGACTGAGCCTAGCTTTTCTGCTGGTGAAGAAAGTTTAGAAGTGGCTCTTTTTCATGAGCATGAGATCCCATGGAATGAGTTAGCTTTTCCCACTGTCAAACAAACCTTGGAATGGTTTTTTGCAGATCGTGCAGCTGGTGTACTTGAATCTGGCAATGAATTTCATGTTCGTAGTCGCGATGTTTTGTCGTCTGAAAAAATTCAATGAGTACAGTATGAGCCTGATTCAATGGCTAGGTCCTCATGACCCATTTCCAAACCCATTAACTGAAGTCGATCCAGACCCGAGTGTTCCTGGTTTAATCGCAGTCAGTGAGCGGATTTATCCTGGTCAGCTAACACGCGCCTATCAATCCGGAATATTCCCTTGGTACTCAGACAATCAACCCGTTTTATGGTGGTCACCTGATCCGCGTATGGTATTAGACCCACAGAATTTTAAATGCAGCGAATCACTTAAAAAGCAGATTCGTCATTTTTGTAAAGATCCCCAATCAGAGATACGGGTAGATGCTGACTTTAACGCTGTCGTTCGAGCATGTGCCACTAGCAAAAGAAGAGATCAAGATGGCACCTGGATCACTCATGAAATCATGGAAGCCTATACCGCACTGCACGAGGAAGGCCATGCCCACAGCATAGCTGTAACAGATGGGGAAAAGCTGATCGGAGGACTTTATTGCGTTTCCTTTGGCGCCATCGTTTTTGGGGAATCCATGTTTAGCTATGAAAGTAATGCCTCTAAATTCGCTTTGGCTGCATTAAGTGCCTGGTGCCTACAAAATCAGATCCGTCTCATTGACTGCCAGCAAGAGACACCTCATTTAAGCTCGCTAGGGGCCTCCCCCATCCCGCGCACTCAATTTCTGAAGAACCTGCAAACTTCATTAAATCAAACTAATATTGAACAACCTTGGGCCTTTAATAAAGACATCTTGAACCACTGGTTATGACCCAGCTAAAAGAACTACCCCTCACTGCGCTCCAGTTTTATGCCACTGCACCATATGAATGCAGTTATCTACCTAATCGCCTCGCGCGTTCTCAGGTGGCTACCCCATCGCACTTAATTCATGCTGATATTTATGGAGAGCTACTGAATGCCGGGTTTCGTAGAAGTGGGCTGTATACCTACCGCCCTTATTGCGATCAATGTAAAGCGTGTATTGCTACCCGTATTTTAGTGAATCAGTTTTCCCCTACTCGTAGTCAGCGTCGTGCACAAAAAAAACACGCTGGAATGGAAACGCACGTTTTGAACTTAGGCTACAAAGATGAACACTACCAGCTCTACCAGCACTATCAAAATGAGCGGCATGCTGGTGGTGAAATGGATCGCGATGACCAGGATCAATACATGCAGTTCTTGCTCCAAAGTCGTGTCAATTCTCGTATCGTAGAATTTCGAGATGGCCCCCATGATTCTCATCCAGGACGCCTCAGAATGGTCAGCATGATCGATATCCTGGAACAAGGCATCTCTTCGGTCTATACCTTCTTTGATACCACTGTGCACAATACTAGTTATGGCAGTTACAGTATTCTTTGGCAAATCGCACAATGCGTGGAACTCAATTTACCTTATCTCTATCTTGGTTATTACATCAAAGATAGTCAAAAGATGTCCTATAAAGCGAAGTATCAACCCATGGAAGGATTGATTGATGACCATTGGCAATTGATGCCTGGTCCATAATATCTACCCATGATTGATCCTTATTCCCTTTTACGTCCTTGGCTGTTTTATCTAGATCCTGAACAAGCTCATAACCTGACGCTTAGTAATCTAGATAGGGCTGAGCGATGGGGGCTGCTACAACACATAGTCACTAAACCGATTGCAGATCCTCATACACTCTGTGGAATTCAATTTCCCAATCCGGTTGGGCTCGCTGCTGGTCTTGATAAGGATGGAAAACATATTGATTCCTTGGCCGCCTTAGGTTTTGGTTTTCTAGAGATTGGTACTGTTACCCCTCGCGCTCAAGCTGGTAACCCAAAGCCTCGCATGTTTCGCCTAACCGAAGCACAGGGCCTGATCAATCGTATGGGATTTAATAATGATGGTGTGGATGCCTGCGTAGCTCGGGTACGCAAATCCCAGTTTTGGCAAAATGGTGGCGTAATAGGTCTTAACATCGGCAAAAATGCGAGTACTCCGATTGATCAAGCGTCACAAGATTATATTTTTGCAATGGCTGCCGTCTATGAGATTGCCTCTTACATTACCGTCAATATCTCCTCTCCGAATACTCAACATCTTCGTTCCTTACAAAGCGAAGAAATGTTGCGCTCTTTACTACATGACCTGAGCGAAGAACGAAAAAAATTAAGCGATCAATATGGTGTACATAAACCACTTTTCCTCAAAATTGCCCCCGATTTAGATCAAGAAGATCTTCATCTCATCACTGATCTTTTATTAGAGTTTGGGATAGATGCTGTCATTGCAACCAATACCACCATCTCACGCGAAACAGTACAAGGCATGGAACACAGTAACGAGGCAGGCGGCCTCTCTGGCGCCCCTCTCGGTGCAGCCTCTAGCAAGATCATTAAAATTCTGAAGGCAAGACTGGGTAATACACTCCCCATCATCGGAGTCGGCGGAATTCTTTCTGGAGCCGATGCCCGTGAAAAAGTCATGGCAGGGGCAAGTTTGGTTCAACTCTATAGCGGCCTCATTTATAAAGGCCCAGAGCTGGTTAACGAATGTGCTCAAGCCCTTCGTCGATAGGCCTCTAAAGCACTTTTTTGTGGGTGGATCGAGGATTTTTGTAAAATCGCATTTCATAATATGCAATCTGCTATGAAATCGCTACAATTAGCCTATGAGCACAAGCAAGACCACAAAAAGCCCAAAAAATTCTGGTGAAGTTGGTAAAACAGCGATTCAGGTAGTTGAGCGCATGATGAATTTACTCGATGCGCTCGCTGAACAAGAAGAGTCAAGCAGCCTCAAGCTGATGGCAGAACAAACTGGCCTACACCCTTCCACAGCCCATCGCATCCTAAACGATATGGTGGCCTGTCGCTTGGTTGAGCGAGGTGATGGTGGCACCTATCGACTTGGCCTCAAGCTTCTAGAATTGGGCAACCTTGTTAAGGCACGTTTATCTGTTCGGGAAGCAGCCCAGGTACCTATGCGGACACTACATAAATTAACTGGAGAAACGGTTAATTTATCGGTACGCCAAGGGGACGAAATCGTCTACATTGATCGCGCTTATAGCGAACGCTCTGGCATGCAAGTAGTCCGGGCTATTGGAGGTCGAGCGCCCTTACACCTCACATCGGTAGGCAAGCTTTTTTTAGCCAGTGATGACGCAAATCAAGTAAGAGCCTACGTCACTCGAACTGGCTTATCAGGGCATACCAAAAATAGCATTACAGACTTACATAAGCTCGAAGCAGAGCTCAATCAAGTCAGAAAAGTGGGTAACTCCCGCGATGATGAAGAGCTGGAGCTTGGCGTTAGCTGTTTTGCTGCCGCCATCTTAGATGACAGCGGAAAATTAGTTGCCGGCCTTTCATTAAGTTCTCCAACAGACCGCATGCAGGCAGATTGGTTAAAGGCTCTACAAGAAACTGCGCTCCAAATCTCCAAAGGGATGGGCTATAAACCCAAAACTAACGAATCGATTACCAGCGCCTAGGCTGGTTAATGAACTCAATACCTTTACATTAAACGACGTACAGCTTGCGTCCCTTCGGGCATACGCTCATACCAATCTCGTACACGCACTGCATCAGCGAATCGAGATTGAGTACCAACAGAATCTAAGAACACCAATAGCAATGGAGTGTTATTCACTCTTGCCTGCATTACAAGACATTTACCGGCTGCATTGATAAAGCCCGTCTTTTGTAAGCCAATATTCATATCCCCTGCTCTCACCAAACGATTCGTGTTCAAGAATTTTTGTGGTCGCTTTGCGATCACCATGGTGAGATCTGGCCAGGTCGAGAACTCTCGAATCATTTTGTATTGATACGCTGCATTCACTAGGCGAGTGAGATCTTCAGCTGAGGCGACGTTTTCACTCATAAGACCGGTTGGATCTGTAAAGCGTGAATGATCCATTCCCAATTCACTTGCTTTACGGTTCATGGCATTAATAAAAGCCTTCATTCCCCCAGGATAGTTACGTCCTAAGGTATATGCAGCCCGGTTCTCAGAGGACATTAAAGAGAGCAGCAGCGCCTCTTCGCGGGTTAAGACTGTGCCACCAGCAAGACGAGAGCTGCGATAGCTATTCACATCATCTGCATTAATGACTAATGATTCATCTAAGGGCAATTTGGAATCTAAAACAACCATTGCCGTCATCAGTTTAGTAATCGAGGCAATCGGCAAGCTAACAGAAGAATTCTTTTCAAAGTAAACCTCTTTGGTATCTTGGTTAACAACCATCGCGACGCTTGACTTAAGATTGAGTTCATCATGTTGACCGCGCATCCCCAATGCTGAGGCAAGTGATGGTCTTGCAGGAGCAGCGGGCTCGGTTGAACGAGTAACGGTAACGCGAACTGACTTGGGGTTTTTGTTCGATTTAATAACGACTTTAGTTCTTTTGTTCTGCTTGTCCTTATCTTTGCTAGCAGCAAATGCAGAAGAATGTCCGGGCAAGCCAATAGTAAATATGACTGCTAATACACATGGCCAAAGTCGGTTCACATACATCCCAGAATACCTTCGAAAAATTTCAACATATGGAATGATAATTAATTTTCAAGAAAGAGTACGATTTATTCGCCCTATATTGGCCATTACGTCCATCACTACTCTGCAATTGTCGCAATAGTATTTTTCTGTCCTATATTGACTAAAACGACACCTGTCATTGTCAGTCCCAATCCGACCGCCATCAATGCTGTAAAAGGTTCATCAAATAGCATCCATGCCATGATTGCCGTTGTCGGTGGAACCAAGTAAAGAAAGCTTGTTACCTTGGTTGCAGCCCCCTTACGAATCATCATGAATAGCAAGCTAATTGAGCCAATAGATATCGGAAAGATTGCCCATAGTAAGGCACCAATTACAGAGGGATTCCAAACCATCACGCCGGTTTCAAAAAAGAGCATACAAAAGAATGAAAGGATTGCTGATATACCGAATTGAATAGAGGTTCCCGCGCGTAAATCAAATACTGGGCAATACTTTTTTTGATAGATCGTTCCAAATGTAATGGAGAGCAAGGCTACGATTGCGAGCAAGTAACTCATTAGCGGAATATGTAGAAGCCCTACTTTGCTAGCCACCACCAATGCAACGCCTGCAAACCCAAATGCCAATCCAAGCCATTGTCTTGGTGTGACCCTCTCAGACACCCATGCAGCGAACCAGGCAGTCAGAATAGGCTGTAAGCCAACAATCAGAGCAACCAGGCCAGCAGTCATTCCCATTTTGACTGCAATCCAGACACCCATGACGTAACCAAATTGCAGCATGATTCCTGCAATCGCTATATGCTTTATCTGAGATCTACTGGGCCAAGTCATTTGCCACACCAGACTCAAAGCTGCCATAGCCGCCAATACCCCTGAAAAACGCCAAAATAGGAAAGTTGCGGGCTCCACATAAGGCATCGCAAGCCGTGCGATCACAAAGCCAGTGCTCCAAATGAGGACAAATATGGTGGCAATAGCAAGTTCTAAACCAAGCTTCATGGATAACTTACTGAAATGATTGAGATTTTTTCATCTAATCATCAATTTTAGGCTTTTTTGAGATTGACTCTCCTTTATGCCCCCATACTCCTTAGGACTCATATTTTGCTGCATCGCAACATCATTGTTTTACAATCGTTAGCAACTGATATACATACCGGGCTAGTCAGAGTACAAAGACATCAGAAGTCCAATCGAAAGGGATTGTTATGAATTTAACGCCAGAACAAATTGCAGCTGCACAAAAAGCGAATTTAGAAACCTTGAGCGGCCTCACAAATCAAGCTCTTCAAAGTATCGAGAAATTAGTTGAACTGAATATGCAGATTGCGAAGCAAAGTCTGAGCGATAGTATGAATAGCGCTAAAAAGGCTTTAGAAGTAAAAGATATTCAGCAACTACTTGCTCATCAAGCGGAAGCAGTTCAGCCTATGGCAGAAAAAATCATGGCCTATAGCCGTCATTTGTATGATTTAGCACATGAAACACAAGCAAGCTTTACACAGTCTGCCGAAAAAGAATTTCAAGATGGTCAAAAGAAAATGAACGCCTTGGTTGAAGACTGGACCAAGAATGCTCCCGCAGGATCTGATGCTGCTGTTCAAGCGATGAAGCATGCTATCGCTTCTGCTGGCAATGTTTTTGAAACCAGTCAAAAGGCAGTAAAACATGCGGTAGAAGTTGCACAAAGTAATTTGACTAGCGCTACGGATACTGTGATCAAAACAGCACAGCCTAAGAATAAGGCTGCTAAGAAGAAATAAATAGAACTTTCATCTCAAATAAAAAAGCCCCGATGATTTGGGGCTTTTATTTTGCAGATACTCTACTCAATTGGGATAAAAACTTCAATTCGCCTAGGTTGAGGCAAGTCATTTTTTAAAGCTGATACTGCAAGTCGCCTAATATTTAGTTGGTATGAAAGTCTATATTCAATTATTAAACACTGACTCGCCTTATTAATTCTTTACGTTCTTCTATATTTTGAGAGTTACCCTCAAGCACTACCTTTCCTCTCTCAACTACATAATGCCTATCGCATAAATGAATCGCTTTATGGATATTTTGCTCAATCAGAAGAATGGAAATTCCCTGAGACTTCAACTCCTTCATTAGTCGAAAAATATCGGCAACCACCATGGGGGCAAGGCCTTCGGTAGGCTCATCAATTAATAATAGTTTTGGGTTACCAACTAATACTCGTGCCATTGCCAACATTTGCTGCTCGCCGCCAGATAAAGTATTGCCTGATTGATCTCGCCTTTCACTTAGCCGCGGAAATCGCTCAAAGACCATTTGTATGCGCTCTTCTGCAGCTTTTCGCTCACTTGCTTGGACCTGCATCAACCCAAGCTTAAGATTGCCCTCGACACTGAGCCCAGGAAATACTCTTCGATCCTCCGGGACCAGCCCCAAACCTAATCTTGTTATTTCGTTTGGCGGTAAAGCATCGATAGGTTGACCCTGAAATAATATTTTTCCTTGGGAAGGCCTATGCCAACCAGCAATGGTTTTGACAATAGTAGTTTTACCAACCCCATTCCTTCCAAATAAACCTACCGTCTCTCCGGGATGGATAGATAAATTAACTCCCTGTAAAACATGAGATAGTCCAAGATTGACATGTACATCATGCATCTCCAAAATCATGCCAACTCCTCACCAAAGTATGCTGTTTGTACAAGCGGATTGGCACGAACCTGCTCGGGATTGCCTTCAGCCAATTTCTTTCCTTGTGCCATTACGATGACCTGTTTGGATAAATCCATTACAAGGTCTACGTCATGCTCAATTAATAGAACTGTTATTTTTGATCCCAGATGTTTAATCAGCTCAGCAGTTTCCTGTGTATCGCCCCGAGACATTCCTTGAGTTGGCTCATCTAAGAGCAAAAGCTTTGGTCTAGTTGCTAATGTCACTGCAATTTCTAACCGTCTTTGCTGGCCATGAGATAAGGCCCCTGCAAGTTGTTCACGAGAATCAATTAATCCAAATTCTTGTAATAGTTCATCCGCTCTTGCAATTGCAATAGTGCTTTTACTCAAGGGCAAAAATAAATGTGAACGAGACTCTAATGCTTGGCTTGCTATTCTTAAATTATCAATCACAGAGAGATCGAAAAAGAGATTGGTAATCTGAAATGATCGGGCCATACCACATGACAATCGAGCCTCAGGACTCATTCTTGTAATATTCAGGCCATCTAGCTCTACAAGTCCAGAATCGGGCATAAAAGTACCGCTGATTAGATTAAAGAGAGTGCTTTTACCTGCGCCATTTGGGCCAATAATAGAGGTGACACCTAAACGCGTCACTTCAAAACTATCATCCTCAACCGCTCTAAGGCCGCCAAAACGCTTACTTAACTGATTTGCCTTGAGAATGACTTCTATATTTTCCATCACTCCCCTCCTTTACTAGAATGT
>CAJARE010000016.1 GCA_903944255.1 uncultured beta proteobacterium | reverse complement strand
CAATATCTAAACTTGAAAAAGGCTCATCGAGCAAAATTAAATCAGGCTCAGGGGCCATTGCTCTTGCTAGAGCAACACGTTGTTGTTGGCCACCACTGAGTTCATGTGGATAAGCACCAGCCTTGTCTGCGAGTGAAACTCTTTTTAGCCATTCCTTTGCAAGGACTATTCTCTCTTGATTAGATAAATGCTGTAAACCAAATGCAATATTTTCCAGAACATTAAGATGTGGAAAGAGTGCAAAGTCCTGAAAAACCATGCCTACGCGTCTTTGATTGGGTGGAATATGAATTGATGCTGAGCCCACTACCTTGTTACGTAAGTGAATCTCACCAGACTTTGCTGGCTCAAATCCACAAATTGCTCTTAGAACGGTAGATTTTCCACAGCCAGATGAGCCCAGTAGGCAGCCAATCTCACCTTGCTGTAAATCTAAATTAAGCCCTTTAACAGCGGTGGTATAGCCATGACCATCAAGGCTTGGGTAGAGAATTTCAAGCTGTTTGATAGAAAGCAGAGTTTGAGCGGGGTTCATCTCTATAATTTTCTCATGAGTACTGATGGTTTAATGCATAGTAAGAGTCTAAACGGATTGCTAAGTCGATGAATCGTATTGTGGTTCTAATTGCCCTATTGATATTACTGCCAATATTTGGCTTGGCCGCGCCATTCTTTATTTCCGGCAATGGCGGAAGTCCCGATCTTGAGGCTATAGGCACCCTGAGTCATTTATGGAATTATGTACTGGGAGCTTATATCAGCTCCACCTTATTGCTGGTATTGGGTGTTGGTATCGGAATTTTTATTCTAGGGGTTGGCAACGCTTGGATTATTGCTAGCTATGATTTTCCCGGCAAAAAAGTATTTGAGTGGGCTTTAATCCTGCCGCTAGCAGTACCCACCTACGTGATGGCCTACCTGTTTGTAGATCAATTGCAATTTTCTGGGCCGATTCAGACAGCGCTTCGCAGTTGGCTAGAAATGAGTTCTCTCTGGTTTTTTCCTGATCCAAGATCTTTATTTGGCGCTATCTGGTCCTTTTCATTCTGCCTTTTTCCTTATGTCTATCTGATTACTCGTACGGCATTTATGGAGCGAAGTAGTCGATTAATGGAGGTTTCTGAAACCTTAGGCTATAGCCCTTTTCAAGGCTTCTGGAAATTAGTTCTACCAATGGCTAGGCCAGCCATCTTTGCTGGAATGGCTTTGGCTCTGATGGAGGTACTCGCCGATTTTGGTGCGGTCTCTTATTTTGGTGTTCAGACTTTTACTACCGGAATTTTTAAAGCTTGGCTTTCTTTTGGTGACCGCTTAGCCGCAGTTCAATTGTCACTCAGTCTATTGGGAATAGTCCTACTCATTTTCTTTATTGAGCAAAATAGTCGATCCAAATTACGCTATGCATCAGCGTCCCAAGCAAAATCATTGCCTAAATGCTTACGCGGTAAAAAGGCTTTTCTTGCCTTTGCATTTTGTGGCTTGACTTTACTCTGTGGCTTTTTGTTGCCCGCCTCTGCACTCATACAGTTGTTACTGAAGCAGGGCCTGAGTATGGACATTCGTTATCTCAGTTGGCTGGGTAATTCGGTCTCTGTTGCTCTGGTGACGGCCTCAATCTCTGTTTTGTTGGCCTTATTTTTTGCCTATGCAGTCCGCCTGCAACCTAGTTTGTCATGGGTTAATCGCTTGCTGGGATTTGGTTACGCATTACCTGGCGCAGTACTAGCAATCGGTATTCTGTCAATTCTAGAGATTATGCAATTGGCATGGTGGATATCGGCCAGCATGATGATTTTGGTATATGCATACTTGGTACGTTTTTTATCTTCAAGCTTACAAAGTGTTGAAGAGGGCCTCAATAGAATCACCCCATCAATGGATCAATCCGCCGCATTACTAGGATTTAATCAATGGGCGATACTCAAAAAAGTTCATATTCCATTGATTAGGCGAAGCTTGGTGACGGCAGGCTTGTTTGTTTTTGTGGATGTCATGAAGGAGTTACCTGCGACATTATTGCTACGGCCATTTAATTTTGACACTCTAGCAGTTGCAACCTACCAGCTTGCAGCAGATGAGCGTCTCTCTGAGCTCGGGCTGCCTGCATTAACAATTGTCCTGGCAGGGCTTATTCCTGTTCTAGTGCTATCAAGAATGATTTCTCGAAATCAATAGATTCTCCCTCTCAATCCCGATGTAAGCGCTCATTTTGTTTTAAAAGGTGATCTTTTACTATTCTTTATTGATAATGATTCTCATTATGATGTAAAATGATTGAAAACGAGCAATTACAAGCCACAAAATAGATTGAGGGATTTGGAAATGGGCATCAAAACAGTATTCGTCAGCACGATGATTTTCCTGGGGGGAATGGTTGGGGTTGGATATGCAGCAGAACCTGCAAAAGAGCTCAATTTATATTCAGCCCGACATTACCAAACTGATGAAGCTTTATATAGCGACTTCACCAAAAAGACTGGAATTAAGATCAATCGAATTGAAGCGGATGACAACGGGATACTTGAAAGAATTAAAAGTGAGGGTGAAAAAAGTCAAGCCGATGTGATTTTGTTAGTCGATGCTGCGCGTCTCTGGCGTGCTCAGACACTCAATCTTTTCGCAGCAGTGAAATCAAAATATTTAGAGCAGCGAATTCCAAAAAATTTAAGAGCTGCCGATGAGGCTGATGGTATTCCTTGGTTTGGATATTCCACACGTGCTAGGGTCATCGTTTATAACAAATCTACAGTCAAAAAATCAGATGTAGATACTTATGAAAAATTAGCAAATCCTGAAAATAAAGGAAAAGTTTGTACTCGATCCGGTTCCCATCCATATATGCTCTCCTTGGTTGGTGCACTCATTGAAAGAGATGGGCTACTCGCAACCGAGAATTGGGCAAAAGGCATGGTTGCCAATATGGCTCGTAGTCCTAGGGGCGGTGATACAGACCAAATTAAGGCGGTAGCATCAGGAGAGTGCGGCGTCGCCTTGACCAATACCTATTATTTTGCACGGATGATGCAATCAAATAAGCCAGATGACATCAATACGATCTCGAAGATTGGATTTGTCTGGCCTAACCAAGGTTCAGGTGGGGTGCATATCAATATCTCAGGCGGCGGCATGGCCCGCAATGCGCCACATCCTAAAGAGGCATTATTATTTTTGGAATACTTAGCCAGTGATTCAGCGCAAGAATATTTAGCTAATGGCAATAATGAGTGGCCGGTTGTCTCATCAGTAAAAGTAGAGAATCCGGCTCTTAAAACTTTAGGTACTTTTCAGGCAGAAAAGGTTTCTGTGGCAGCCATCGGCAAGAACCAAATTACCGCTCAAAAACTTTTAGATCAAGTGGGATATAAATAAATCACTTTGAACAATCATTTTTTTTGAATGACCTTAGTACAAATTTTATTAGCCGTATTTGTTATAGGTGTAGTGCTAAATGCATCTATTGACTTGTAGGTGCCGTCAGTAGACAGTAAAAATAAAAATCCCTAGGCATGCTAGGGATTTTTAATGGTGGTCTCAATGCAATATTTACCAAATAATCCAATTACCGGTATCCCATTCTTGTTGGGTGATGAAGCCACTATTATCTTTATCTAGAATTCTAAATTCTTGTTCAGTCATTCCTGCTTTGACTGCTTCTGCTTTGCTAATTTTATTATCTTTATCGCCATCTATAGGGGCAATCGAATTATTTTGTGCTTTGTAGGCATTTAATTCAGCAATGCTAATGGAGCCATTATTGTCTTTATCTATTCGCTTAAAGGTCGCATCTGGCATTCCAGCTTTAAGAGCTTCCTCTCTGGTAATTTTCTGGTCTTTATTTGCATCCAGAGTAGCGAGCGATGCAATTTTGGGGGCAGCTGTTTGAGAATAGCCAATCGTTGGCAGTAGGGTAGCAGCAATAAATAGGTAATTAATGATTTTCACAAAAGTTCTCCTTTGATATTAGTAATGAACTAAAAAACGATAGCCCGTGCTAAATGATGATGGCTATTTCTATAATGTTGGTTTAACTATAACCCATTCAGACTGTTTAGACCACGAACTGATGTGACATGAGCTCTGTATATTCCTTAGTCAGGAAAAAGTCAGGAGGATCGTCTAAGAGGGATAGTGATGCCATATAGGTCGGATTGGAGTAGATGAAAAAGCGAATTTGATCATATGCCATTAATAAATTCTCTTCCTTTAGTTGCAGAGCAGTATTTTTTAGCGCAGATAGCTGGAATAAAAATTCACCAAACTTCCCACCGAATTTCACTTCGTAAAAGTTTTTTCCATAATTGAAAGAGGCAATCTTGAATTGATGATGTTGGATAAAAGTTGAAAATAATCTTTCAATCACAAAAGGCTTCATGGTGATGTTTCCATCTCGATGATAGGATCCGGTGCCTGCATAGATTGCCCCAACTTCGCTTCCTTTAGCCACTTCCTGATCCAGTAGGACGATTACTTTGTCAACAAAGGCAAAGTAGCTATTCCAAAAACTTGGCTTTGCAACAAAGTAGTTGCAGAATGCAAAAGTATTTTTATCCATGGGGGCATTGAAGGGTAGCGCTAAAGAGGATTCTAAAAACCCAATTATCTTATCTAGGCCTGCATGCCCACACTGAACTCCTTGCTGCCAAACATTGAAATGCAGAGCCTCAATCCCGATCATGGGATTAACAAAAATACAGTCATAATCCTCGGAGAATTTTTGCTCTGCAAAATGATGAAAGTCAGCTATTGCTAATAGTGATTTATGGGTAAATTTTTTGGAGACTAAACCCCAAGGCTCAGTTTCTTGAGGATTCGCGTACGCAATTTGCTTAAATAGCTCGTACTCACGAGTGCTGTTGTCAGTATTGCTACTTGCATCCCATGGAATAACGCTAGGAGAAAGGCTGCTTTTTTCATCCTCACCTAGATAGGGTTGATAGAGCTTAATCATAAATTTTTTATATAAGCCAATATTCTAAAAATCGATTGATGAAAGATCAGTACCGGCAGCGAGCATCACTTTTATATTTAGTGAAATATACAATGAGACTCGCATCAGACTTATATTTTGTATAGAAGATAGTTGCTCTGGCATCGCTTTTGTATTTTGTGAAATACCATACGCCTGGATCATTATCTGATTTATAAGCTGTTTCATAGACGATGCAATTAGCGTCTGATTGATATTGGGTGACATAGACCTTGGCATCGGCATCTGAAGCATAGTCGGTAATATAAATTTGTGCAGCTTGGACTGAGGAGCCCAATAAGGACAAAATCAAACAGCTTGATCGAATCAGGAAGTTCAAGAGAGTCATTTTTAGTAGTTTTTGCACAATAGCCAATCCTGGTGCATTAGGTAATGAGTTTTGGGTTGAGCGCTCTAATTCGTTCGTCAACATAGTATCCACCGTATTCGGTATAGCGCAAATATTTGCGCCCACATTCCTGACATGCGCAGACATCAGAGCGGTTATAGGGATGAAATTCGATCGATATCGGAGCATCTTCTGACCATAGATTGGTGCCATGAGGATGGTCTTCATCCCAACATTCTCCTGCGCCATCTATTCTGAGAGTGCCAATTGCCTTAAGAGATTGGAGATTAAATATGCCAGGGACAGTTTCCCAGCCATTACAAGCTAAGGGTGAGCAGGATGGGCAATTCTCTTTGGAGGGAGTGGAATTGGCTATTTCAAGCAATTCATTGCGGTTTAACTCTTTAAGCATTTCCTAGTCAATTAACTGAGATACGATATATTCATCAAACTGTACCCGAAATTGTTTTTTTGCCTATTTTAGAAAGAACGTGCTCTATGAAACTCAAGTCTGTCTTCATTACCCTGCTTGCCACATTTGCTATCAATGGCTTTGCTGCATATCCAGATAAATCAATTAAGTTTCTTGTGCCTTGGCCTCCTGGCGGTGCAACAGATCAAGTGGCTCGCATTCTGGTACAGCCACTGACGAAAGAGCTTGGCGTTTCAGTATTTGTTGAAAATAAGGGTGGGGCAGGCGGCAACATTGGTACACAGGCATTTGTCCAGGATAAGCCCGATGGTTATTCCATTTTGATGGCTACCAGCTCAACGAATGCGGCTGGCCCTCATCTATTTTCCAATCATGGGTTTGATGTTATTAAAGATATTACGCCCGTAGTTCTGGTTTGTACGATTCCGAACGTCATTGT
>CAJARE010000015.1 GCA_903944255.1 uncultured beta proteobacterium | reverse complement strand
TCACTATGGGCTAATTGGCTAGGCACTTTTTTTGTGGGTGTTTT
This sequence comes from uncultured beta proteobacterium, assembly GCA_903944255.1. Taxonomy (GTDB): domain Bacteria; phylum Pseudomonadota; class Gammaproteobacteria; order Burkholderiales; family Burkholderiaceae; genus Polynucleobacter. The sequence goes on along the minus strand of CAJARE010000015.1, from coordinate 6,654 downwards.
TGGTGCTGGTAAGGAGCAATATATTGTTCACCAGGATTTAGTGCCAGGAGCGACAGGATTATGGAATGTTGCAACCCTATTGCTGATCAATCTATCTCTTTTAGCGGTACTTGCGACTCTATTAGCTATCGCGGGCTTTCTAAAATATGACTGTTTAGTTCGTCGGGTTAAGACAATGAATTTTGCTTCATTAGCATTATTCTTAGCTTGTATTGGAATTGCCTTATTTCAAACCTTTAATCCGGAGTATTCGAACGGATAGCTCAGCTTTAGGCCTTGGTCGATTACGCCTCGGGCCACCAAGAAACACAAAACCACCTTCGGGTGGTTTTTTTCATAGCAAATCTGTTGCCTGAAGTAGAAGTTTTACTATAGAATTTATAGACACTTTGCCGTTTTGCAAATGGCCTGTGCCTTTGGGCTGGCAACTAAATTTGGTCTAAAACACCCTTCAGAGTGCATGGTTGCTTAAAACAAAAATTCTATAAATAATGTAAACGTAGTGGCAGTACATCAAAACTAGGAGACCTCACCATGCGTTACCACCACAAGTTTGTGCTTGGCGTGTTTGCCTTTCTGACCGCGATTGGTCCAGCCTGGGCCCAGCAGTATCCTGATCGTTCGATTAAATGGATCGTGCCGTATCCACCGGCGGGCACTACCGATGTGATCGCACGGATTATTGCACCCCCCCTTAGTGAGATATTGGGTCAACAAGTGATTGTTGAGAACCGACCGGGTGGTGGCAACAATATTGGTGTAGATGCGGTTGTTAAATCACCGCCTGATGGCTATACCATGCTCTTAGTTAATCCTGCTAACGGGATCAATACAACCCTCTATAAAAATTTGTCGTTTAACTTCATCCGCGATATTACGCCGGTTGCAGGGATTGTTCGTTCTCCTAATGTGATGGTTGTGCCCCCTAATTTCCCAGCCAATAACGTGGCTGAGTTCTTGGCGTATTGCAAGAATAATGTCAGCAAAATTAATATGGCTTCGTCGGGTAGCGGTACCTCCGTGCATATGTCGGGCGAACTCTTTAAATCGATGACCGGTTGCAATATGATGCACGTTCCTTACAAAGGTGCAGGCCCCGCATTGATCGACCTTATGGGCAACCAAGTGCAAGTGCTCTTTGATAACTTGCCATCTTCGGCTGGGCATATTAAGTCCGGTCGTCTAAAGGCCTTGGCTGTGACCTCAGAAAAGCGTGAACCATCTTTACCCAATTTACCAACCGTGGGTGAAACCGTCCCTGGATACGAAGCGACCGCTTGGTTTGGTGTTGGGATGCCTAAGGGCACACCTCCTGACATAGTCAACAAGATGAACGATGCGATTAATAGGGTAATGAGTAATCCAAAAATTCGGGAGCGCTTAGCCGACTTAGGGGGCGTACCCATTACCGGCACACCAGCGGATTTTGGCAAGATCATTCAAGACGAGACCGATAAGTGGGCCAAGGTCGTGAAGTTCTCAGGAGCGACTGCCGAGTAAGAATCGAATTGACCCCTTAGTCATGCCGCACTCTAAAGCCAGCATTGATCGTTTTGATTCTGCTGGTGGCTGCATGGCTGAGGTGGAGGTGAGGTTTTTTCATTTGGACTTCTGTTAACTAGGATGGCTCAATCAAGAAGATCATCTAGTTGCAGGAGGCTTGACCACTTGGTTTTTTGTAATTGACCTAGCAATAAATTGAAGGATGACTTGCGTAACAATTGCCACTACAGCCGAGGATAGAACTGCTAGCAGAATAGAAGCCTTTGGCAGTAAAAGCGTTAGGGTTAAAAAGAATGCCACGAAAGAATATAGACCCTTGACCATTCCACGGTAAACCTGTGTGACATGAGTGGGCCCTAATGTAGTGTGAGTAAATACAGCGAGGACTAGTCCAATGACTGGAAAAACCGCAAGGATCCCACTCCAAACCTCACCTAAAGCTCCAGCCAAAGTGGTAACAGAGAAAGTTAACAAAGCGCCAACCAACATGCGCCAAGGAAGATCGTGTAATTTAGTCTTTGGTGGAGCAGTCGGTTTTATGCGAGGCAGAAGAAGCGGCGTCATTATTAGCGAACTAATGGCGATCAACAATGCAATACCAAGACTTGGTGTAGTCATGGCCAAAGCAAGCGCCAAAATGAGCCATGCTACCAGCGCATAAAGTAAGGCGAAGATCCAACTCAAACGAATACATGCCCAAGAGTAAGCCAATCCAAAAATAAGTAGGCAGGCTGTAGCGGAGATTGCAGATATAGAGGTTAAAGCAGCAAATTCAGAACCTTGTTCAAGCGCAATGAAAATAATAATGGGCCCCGCTACAACTGGAAAAGCACCTATTAATCCCGCAACGCTAGAACCCCATTTACGACCTACTAAGGTAATTAAGCCAATAAAGAGGGGAACTATAGTGAGTTTAAGAATAAGCAGCACTGTGTGATTATAGGTAGTTACGCTTTGGATTCGACATTCTCGTATCGGAGGTTTGGTTTCGCGCCGGCCACTAAGAAAAACCAAAACTACCTTGGGGCGGTTTTATTTTGGGGATCTGCTATAAATTGATTAATTATCAATGGAGTCGATATGACGCAATCTTCACGCCGTAACTTCTTGAAAACTTCTGCTGCCGGCTCTCTCGCTATTGCTGGCGCCTCCGGAATTGTGATTGATTCTGCTAAAGCACAATCAACATCTCCAAAGCCAACTATTCAAACTAGGGCAAATGAGATATCTCATCAATTATTTGCCGATGATGGCCTAGCAATACCAATCGCCACTAAGCCCATGATTTCAAGCTTTGCGAAAGGCTTGGATCGTACGATGGTGCTTGGTGGCGGTGGAGAGTATTACATCGCATGGTATTGCGGCTTCTTTCATGGCCTGATTGAGGCGGGCTTGGATATGGTCCGCCTTCCCGAAATGGTTGTTGGCACTTCGGCTGGGTCATATATGGGTTCGTCACTACTCTCGGGCGAATTTAGTCGCTTACGCACCGAGTTTGATTTTTTTGGGAAGTTTCCCGAGATTTTTGCCAAGATAGCGCCCTTAACAAAGCCCAATATAAGTCAGATAAGGGCCGATCAAATTAATATGAGCGCAACAGATGGCAGCATAGAGACGCGCAAGATAATAGGTAACGCAGCTTTGGCAGCTAACAATAAATTGAATGGTGACCAGCTTGAAAAGGTAGCCGCATTGCTAACGGGCGATAGCAAAAAAAATTGGCCGACCAGTCGGATGTACACAACGGGAATTGATTGCTATACGGGCGAGCGTATTGTTGTGGGACAACAAACCGCCAGAAAGAATAGCATTCCCTTGGCGCATGGTGCGGCGGCAAGTAGCTCATTACCAGGGGTAGCTGGACCCACACTATTGGGGCAGCGGTATGTGATGGATGGGGGAATTTGTTCTAATCCCGCCCATGTAGATTTGGTGGCAGGCTCCAAGAGAGCGCTCATCATCACATTGACGGATGGGGTGACGGGCGCAATTCTCACTACCATTCCGCATCCCATCGCTCAAAATATTGAAGATATTAAGGCTACTGGTACAAAAGTAAAGTGGATCGTTGCTGGCACTCCCAAAGGCCTTGACTTGCTTGATCCAAAGCAAATTGCTGGCGCATTACGAACAGGCTATGATCGATCAAAAATTGAAGCACCAAAAATCAAAGCATTCTGGGGATAAGATTAGCATCTATGGGTCTGGTCGATTCCGCCCCTGGCCACTAAGCACTTCATATATGAATGCGAAACTCAGTAGTAAAGTTTTTACGTACCCTTTGCATTATTGCAGATAAGCCTATCTTGGGCGCTAGGAGAATTGAATATGGATGGTATGTCTGATCTAACTGCAGCAAGATTCAACCTGGTATGTAGTGCGATAGCAGATGGTAAAGTAAAAGAACAAAATTTTGATCATGGATTATGCATTGGGATTATTTTAGGCGTTGAAGATAATGCTCATTACGACAAAATAATTTGTGTCCCCCAAAGTATTGACATTCAAGAGCGTGCTCAAGTCGTAAAAAATTATATTGCCTCGCAACCAAATAGAATGAATGAAGCTTTTGCCTCTCTTGTCTTTGATGCTCTAGTTCAACAGTGGCCGTGTTCAGCTTAGTAGGCTTAAATATTCTCGGCCCTGGTCAATTCTGCCCCGGACCACTAAGAAACATCAACACTAGCTTCGGGCAGTTTTTTATTTAATCAAAGTGGATGATTGAGATGGCCGGTTTTTACATAGATAAGTGCGCCCTCTGATTTGGTGAAGGGTGCGTGTTTGCTATATCGAGGGCTTCTTATCCACGTTCCGGCGGGATATGAACCATGCTCATCATGAAATACCCCTTTGAGAACAAATATTTCTTCTCCGCCGGGATGAACATGAGGATTAAAAATTGTATTTGGTGCCCAGTGAACTAAAGCTGTTCCAACGCCATCAAATTCATGAAGTGGCATTACGGATAGACCTGGGACTAAGCCAGGGTGCCATGGGGCTATAGTTGTATCTATTCTGACTATTGAATCATCTTGGGCATTAAATTGCCTTAGCTTTACAAATAAGACGCAGCCCTCTTTTGAGTATGGAACATGCTTGCTATTGGGTGGGTTGCGAATATAGGTACCGGCGGAATAGTCACCATTCTCATCAGAAAATGTGCCTTCAAGAACGAGTATTTCTTCGCCACCACCATGGATATGTTCAGCGAAAGATGATTGGGGGGCGTATTTAACCAGTGAGCTGGCTCGCGCAACTTCATCGCCAATTCGATCAAGATATTTTCTCTCGATGCCTTGTACGGGCGAGAGACTCCAGTCTAAATCCAAGGTATTAATAACTGCCTTCTGAGTCAAATCGGAATTAATATTCATTTAGACGTTCGCATAGAAAGCCACCAGCTTACTCGAAATAGGACCCAATCTCCTAAGGCCCTGGCCTATTCCAACCAAAACCACCTTCGGGATGGTTTTCATCTGCATCGTTTGAGACGTAGAATGGGTGCTATTGATTTTTTATAGAGCTTTCTGAGATGAACATTCTTCGGGTGTGTAAATCCATTGTTTGTTTTTCACTTGCGATTTTCGCTCTTTTAGTCTGCTTGAATAATGTGATGGACTATGGCTCCAATTACGCTTTTGTTCAGCACACACTTTCTATGGATACCGTTTTTCCAGACAATTCTTTGAAGCACCGAGCCATTCTCGACCCCTTCATTTGGAGTCTTGCTTATGGACTAATCATATTTGCCGAATTTTTAACAGGAGCTCTGTTGCTCATAGGTGCTATTGGCCTACTCAAAAATATTCATTCCCCTGTCGCATTTAATAGGGCCAAGAATTGGGTTTATCTTGGCTGTCTAGCTGGTTTTTTACTATGGTTTTTTGGTTTTATTGTTGTTGGTGGCGAATGGTTTTGTATGTGGCAATCTGAGAAGTGGAATGGTGTAGAAGCAGCTTTTCGGTTTGTTGTAATAATAATGTTTACATTACTATTTACCGCAATGCCTGAATCTGAAAACGATCAGAAATAGACTCGGGCATCTTAGGTCCCAGTCATATTTGCTGTGATGGGCCAAGGCTATGCCCGTGTGAGCGCTTCAATAATTTGAATATGCTCAGTCGTTGTGCCAAATTGCTTTAATAAATCTTCACGCCTCGCAATTTCAAAGTCATCAAATTCAAAACCAGGGGCTACGGCACAGCTCAACAGGCAGAAAGCATTTTCGCTTAGAGGCTTTGCTGCGAACCAAGTATGAGCAGGAATGGTGGCCTGTAAATTCTTTGATGCCATTCCTACTTGTAAAGTATGTAGCAATTTATTTTCATCAAAAAAATAAATGAGCACATCACATCCAAGGTGAAAGTACCACGTTTCATCTGATTTAATTCGGTGCCAAGCCGAAAAATCTTTTCCTGAAAGCAGATAGTAGATGCTGGTGTGGGCGCTTTTATTGACGGAACCTTTTAAATCGTTAACTACTATGTCCGATCGATACATTTCTTTGTAAAAGCCGCCTTCTGGATGCGGTTCAAGATGAAGGGCGTCGATGATGGTGCGAGTGTCTTGCATGAATGCTCTTACCTTTTGTATTGTCAATCAGCTTGGTTTATATTGGCCCGAGTTTATTCCATATACATATTAAGATCTCGGTATCCCAGGCCCCGGTAGGTTCCGCCCTGGGCCACCAAGAAACACTAAAACCAACTTCGGGCAGTTATTCATTTCGCCCACCGTATAATTTTGCATTGCTTGGGATAGCGGCTCAGAATATAATGTGCTCTATTCAAATAAAAATAATGCAGCATCAAAAACCCCCCCCTACTAGATTTTTTTAATTTTATGACAACAGTAAAACAAGTTATTGAGCAAAAAGCTAACACCCTTTTTTCTGTCCGATCAGCTGATAGCGTAGAAAATGTCTTGATGCTGATGCGGGATCATCGCGTAAGGGCTATTTTAGTCGTTGATGATGGCAATTTAGTGGGGATCGTTTCACAGGGGGATTGCGCTATAAAAGTACTGTTGCCGAACAATAATCCAAAACAAGTTACGGTTTCAAAAATAATGACAGCGAACCCTCTAACTGTGATGCCATCTAATTCATTAGAGGAATGTATGGCAATCATGGTTCACAAACATATCAGGCAC
>CAJARE010000014.1 GCA_903944255.1 uncultured beta proteobacterium | reverse complement strand
ATTTGTCGAAGTATCACCGTCAATGGTGATGGCATTAAATGATTGGTCAGCAACCTCACGAGTCAAGCTTGCCAGCAAGCCTGGAGCAAAACCTGCATCAGTTGCTATAAAGCCCAACATCGTTGCCATATTCGGATGAATCATTCCAGCGCCCTTACAGATACCAGTCATAGTGACCGCCCCTTCTGGAGTATGTATCGTTGCTGAACAGGCCTTTGCCTGAGTGTCCGTTGTCATAATGGCCTCAGCAGCATCCAACCAATTATCGGCTCCCAAGTTAGCAACCGCTTTAGGCAAGGCCGCAATAATTTTCTCGATCGGTAAAGGCTCCAAAATCACGCCTGTAGAGAAAGGTAAAATTTGTTCGGGCTTTAACTTGAGATCTTTTGCCAATGCAGCGCAAGTCTCTAAAGCATGCTTCATGCCTTGCTCACCAGTGCCAGCATTGGCGTTACCAGTATTGACTACCAATGCACGAATTTCTCCATTAAGTCCGTTTTGAGCCAGATGCTCACGACATACCTGAACGGGGGCAGCACAAAAACGGTTTAAGGTTAAGACGCCAGCCACCTGAGAACCAGGGGCTAAGGTCATGACCAATAAATCTTTACGGTTGGGTTTCTTGATACCAGCTTGAGCAATACCCATCTCAAACCCTGAAATAGGCTTGAGGTCTGATTTTTGAGGAAGAGGTAGATTAACTGGCATAGAACACTTAATGAATAAAATAAAAGGGGCTAAAACTAACCTCCACCCCTGCGAGTATAAAGATCAAATCGCTTTAAAGCCTTTTCACATTCCATCGGAGTCCAGTTTTCACTAAAACTGAGTGTTAAGTCTAGAACAGGTATATGCAGCAGGGCAATTTTACGGATTGGCCTGCTGATACCAATCATCTCTAGTTGAGGATTTTGTGCACTCAGCAAAATATTCCCATCAAGCTGCAAACTAGCATGTGGATATAGATCTCCTAATGCTTGAGGCAACCAGCGTATTAAGTCTGCTGGGGTACAGCCCATCTCTCTTGTAAATTGAGTCATCTAACTTGGAGCTATAGTGGCTTACCCACCAGCTACTGGGGGACAAATGGCTAAAGCATCATTTGCTTTCAGCACATATTGGTTTCGCTCCTCGGGTTTGATGTAAACCCCGTTGACCATTACCAAATGAGCAGACTTACTGGGGATCTTATAAAGTGCGATCATTTCACCAATCGTGCTTCCCTCAGCCACTTCAATATCCGCTTCAATTCCGTTTTTCTTATTCGGAGGGAGATAGCTAGTCAAGCTAGCAAACAGCTTTAAGGTAACTTGCATACCTAAAGCTTAATTCATCCAGGATGATTGTGCTTGTCCTGCACCTAAATAAGCATCCATCACTTTAGTTGGGTCTCCCAATAAAGTTTCCTTCCACTCGCCTAATGGAATCTTTCCTTGAATGAGGCCACGCAACACTCCGATATGCTCTGTTGTTCCTATGCAAGTCGCACCTACCAAAACATCGTTTAAAAATTCTAGACGTAAATATTTGTAAGCTGCTAGATCTACCAATTCAACATGATCGCCACCTTTAGCGCCAGCCCATAAACCAAAAGAAGAAGAAATTAAGCCCAGGGTATCTAAAACGTTAATTTGTAGAGCTCCAATGCTTTGAGTATCTCCGCCAGTCATGCTAATGGCAGCAATTCTGGCTTGCTCAGCAGCATTAGGCTGAATAGCATTGACAATCCGCTCTCCAGTTGAAAAATCAATGCCCTCAGTCACATCACCAGCTGCATAAATATCAGGATGGGATGTTTGCATCTGCTCGTTCACCAAAATACCCGTCTGAATACCAAGGCCAGAGGATTTTAGAAAAGTAATATTAGGCCGAACACCCGTAGCAGAAATTACCAAATCAACTTCCAGAGATTTGCCATTCGAGAGTTTGACTGTCAAGCCTGATTCAGATTGAGTAATTGCTTCAACCTTAGTATCAGTAAAGACCTGAACACCCTTTTCTTGAACCCATTTTTTAATCATGCCGCCTGCAACGTTTGTCATCATACGAGGAACCATACGATCACCCATCTCGACAACGGTCAACTCTACCTCTCTACTAGCAAGGGCCTCTAAGATAATGCAGCCAATAAAACCGGCGCCCATTTGCAATACTCTTGAACCTGGTTTTGCTAACTGAGCAATTGCGCGCGCATCCTCTAAAGTCCAGCAAGGATGGACTCCTGGTAAATCGATTCCCGGAATTGGCGGCTGAACAGGAACAGAGCCCGTCGCAATTAACAACTTATCAAATGCAATAGACTGGCCACCAAGGTCGATCTTCTTATTCTTAATATCCACAGAAGAAGCTTTAGCTCGAACTTGCTCAATGTTTAATTTTTCAAAATATCCAATATCCTTACGCAGATAAGTGCCGGATTCCTCAATATTGCCCATTAATAAATAAGGAATTGCCATCCGAGAGTATGGGGGCTCATCTTCAGAGCCAATCATCACAATTTGATCTTGGGGAGCACGCTTACGAATTGTCTCCGCCGCAATCACTCCAGCCGGGCCATTACCCAAAATGACATGCTTCATCAATAAAGCCTCAAAGGCCTAAGCGCTTCAAAGTTTCTGCACTAGGGCGCCCCTCAGGATCCCATCCACGAATCTTGTAGTACTCAGGCAGCATCTTATCTAAGCCACTAACGGATCCCTTGCCAGGCCCTGTTTTAGCTGCCTCAGTCATCAAGCGCTTCGGCAATTTATCGTCTTTATTGGTAAATCCAGCACGATTATTAAAGTCGCGCTCCATATTCCAGATACGCTCACCAATAGTATTTAAATTTTCAACAGTAAATTCATCACCGCAAGCTGCCTGTAATTGTGGGGCGACATCTGCCAATGTCCATGCAAAGCTTGTAAAAATACAAATACCTGCTGCATCAAAAGCTGCGGTTGCATCCTGGAAAGCTTTCACTAATTCTGGTTTTCCATTGGTATCAGCTGGTTCAGTTTTGACTGGAATACCGAGTACTTCTGAGGCAATGGTGTAACCACGAAGATGGCATGCTCCACGATTCGATGTTGCATATGCCAAACCAATACCTTGAATCACACGACCGTCGTACGCCGGAAACTCTTGACCCTTCACACTCATTGAAAGATCAGCATGGCCATATTTTTTAGTTAGGCGAGCCGAACCAAGACCTATCTCTTTTCCAAAACCAATACCTTCAGTAGTAATTTCAGCTAAATAACAAAGAGCCTTGGCTGATCCGAAAGGCGCCTCGATACCAATCTGGTCTTTTGTCAGAACACCCATTTCATAAAGCTCCATTACTGCACCAATGGTTGCTCCAAAAGAAATGGGATCTAGACCTTGCTCATTACATAACTGGTTAGCGTATTGCAATGTCTCTAAATCGTTCACGCCATTAGCCGCTCCAAGAGCCCAAGCCGCCTCGTACTCTAGACCGCCGGATGCGTGCATATGTTGCGGCTTATTTTCAATTGAAAAATGGGTATCATCAATTTTTGAAATGCGTCCGCAAGCAATCGTGCAGGCAAAGCAAGCTTGGTTTGTTACTAAATGGGCTTTACCATCTGAATCACGTGGGGCTGCCATTGCTTCTGCAGAAATATCCTTAGCGCCCTCAAATTGCACATCCTGATGATTACGAGTGGGAAGCGCTCCTACTTCATTAATCACGTTCATAAGCACTTGGGTTCCATAAGTTGGAAGACCTTGTCCAGTCACTGCATGACCGGCCAATACAGCCTTGCCGGCAGTGGTTGCAGCCATAAATGCTTTAGGATCTTTGATATTTCCAACGCCTTTAGTGCCTCTAACAGCAATTGCTTTTAAATTTTTACTACCCATCACTGCACCAACACCAGATCGGCCAGCAGCACGATGTAAATCATTCACAATCGCGGCATATAAAACCTGATTTTCACCAGCACGACCGATACACGAGACTCTGATCTGCGGATCTTGATGTTTAATCTTGATCGTTGGCTCTGTTTCCCAAACAGATCTTCCCCATAAATCTGAGGCATCTAATAACTCTGCTTTATCATTTTCAATATATAAATAAACAGGCTTGGGTGACTTTCCTTCAAAAATTACCATATCCCAGCCAGCCATCTTTAGTTCAGCACCCCAATAGCCACCTGAGTTTGAGCAGGCAATTGCCCCAGTCAATGGGCCTTTAGTAACCACGGTATAACGGCCACCTGTCGATGCCATGGTTCCCGTCAAAGGACCTGTTGCCCAAATAATTTTATTTTCAGAGGACAGCGGATCAACTTTTGGATCAACTTCTTCAATAAAATACTTTGAAGCTAAGCCGCGAGATCCTAAATATTCTTTAGCCCACTGCATATTGAGCGGTTCTGATTGGCAAGTGCCCTTGCTTAAATTAACGCGGAGAAGTTTTCCAGCCCATGACATGATATTTTTCCTATACTTTATTAGTTAGCGTTATCTTGATTACCGAGCTTGTCGGCCCATTCACGCATTCTGTCTAAACCAGTCCAATCTGCATCAACATAAGTAATTGCCTGGGTTGGGCAAGCAGTCGCACACGCTGGATCGCCACCACATAAGTCACACTTTTGTACCTTGCCAGTGTCTTGAACGTAATTAATTGTTCCGAAAGGACAAGAGATGGTGCATACCTTGCAACCAACGCAGGTGTCTTCAGACACAACCTTAGCACCAGTAATCAAATCAACTCGAATAGCATCTACAGGACATGCCTGAAGACACCATGCCTCATCACACTGAGTACAGGTATATGGAACTTTTTTACCTGTTTTGTGAAATTCAAATACCTTAATACGGGATTTTGATGTATTAAAGACTCCGTAGTGCTCATAGCTACAGGCCATTTCACACTGAAGACATCCAGTGCATTTATCTGCGTTGATGTGCAGTGACTTTTGCATGCTGATTCCTTTTGCTCATAAATGCAATTTTTTGCATATAAGCTTTAATAATCGACGATAGAATCGTTTCTGCATAACTAGGGAAAGCCCTAAAGCCTAGCTATATGCCAAAAAAAGGGGCCAGGGCCCCAATATGCACTTCAGAAATCTCTTAATTACGCTAATGCACCACAGCAATTCTTATATTTCTTGCCGCTGCTACAAGGGCAGGGGTCATTACGACCAACTTTAGGTCCGGTACGAATAGGTGCTGGGGTGAGCGCAACCTCACTCTGGTCAGGGACATTAGTATTAGCAATAGCAGTCTCAGCTTCTGCATGTTGATATTTCACATCAGAAAGCTTAGCTAAATCTTCATTCATCGATTCGGAGGCCTGATCTAACTCGCTAGCACTTCGAATTTGCACGGTCATGATACTTTTCACAACGTCATTTTTGATCACGTCCAAAAGTTCACCATATAACTCAAAGGCTTCACGGCGATATTCCTGTTTTGGATCTTTTTGAGCATAGCCACGTAAATGAATACCCTGACGTAGACGATCTAAAGCAGCTAAATGCTCACGCCAATGCGTATCTAAACTATATAAAAGCACAGAGCGCTCGAAACCAGCAAAGGACTCACGACCAGATAATTCGACCTTAGCGTCATAAACCTCTTTAGCAGCCTGTAATACGCGCTCTACTATTTCAGAGTCCTCTACCGTCTCTGCACTCTCAACCCACTTTTGCAGATCTACATTCAGACCCCACTCACTAGCGAGGACATTTTCTAGGCCAGGCAAGTCCCACTGCTCTTCCATTGATTCCTGGGGAACATAAATCGAGCACACTGCACGAAGCACATCATCACATAAATTAGCAACCAACTCACCAACATCACTGCTTTCTAACACTTCATTTCTGAGGCGATAGGTTTCTTTGCGTTGATCATTGGCTACGTTGTCATACTCCAATAATTGTTTACGGATATCAAAGTTACGGCCCTCGACCTTGCGCTGTGCGGACTCAATGGAACGAGTCACCATACCAGCTTCAATGGGCTCGCCATCAGGCATCTTCAAGCGCTCCATCACAGCACGGAGGCGCTCACCAGCAAAAATACGTAAGAGGGGATCATCTAATGAAAGATAAAAACGAGATGATCCTGGATCTCCTTGACGACCAGAACGGCCACGCAATTGATTATCAATACGACGACTTTCGTGTCGTTCAGTACCAATAATATGTAATCCACCCGCAGCTAAAACCTGATCATGAATGCTTTGCCATTCATCTTGAAGGCCTTTAATCTTGGCCGCTTTCGCAGCATCTGATAGTGATGCATCTGACTCAAGTAGCGTAGATTGCTTAGCAACATTACCGCCAAGCACGATGTCCGTTCCTCGACCAGCCATGTTAGTTGCAATCGTGATCATCTTAGGACGACCTGCTTGCGCAATAATTTCTGCCTCACGTGCATGCTGTTTTGCATTCAAAACTTGATGCGGCATCTTTTTCTGATTCAGTAAGTTAGCGATCAACTCAGAATTTTCAATCGAAGTGGTACCCACTAATACCGGCTGGCCACGTTGGTAGCAGTCTTCAATATCTTTAACCACTGCGTCATAGCGTTCGCGCGAAGACTTATAAATCTGATCTTGACGATCCTTACGCTGACTAATTCTGTTTGGGGGAATGATCACCGTCTCAAGGTTATAAATTTCTTTAAATTCATATGCCTCAGTATCAGCTGTACCAGTCATACCAGCCAACTTGCCGTACATACGGAAATAATTTTGGAAGGTGATGGTTGCTAAGGTTTGATTTTCATTTTGAATCGGTACGCCTTCTTTCGCCTCTACTGCTTGATGTAAACCATCAGACCAACGACGTCCTTGCATTAGACGGCCGGTAAATTCATCAACAATAATCACCTCATTGTTTTGCACCACGTAATGCTGATCACGGTGGAACAAAGAATGGGCACGCAAGGCAGCATATACATGGTGCATCAAAGTAATGTTTTGTGGCGCATACAAAGAGTTGCCATCATTGAGCGCGCCCAATTGCACCAATATAGTCTCAGCCTTATCGTGACCTTGCTCGGTCAAATAAACCTGCTGAGACTTTTCATCTACCCAATAATCGCCCGGCTTCTCAACTCCAGTGCCGTCTGCTTTTTCTTCGCCAATTTGAAGCTCTAGATAAGACGGGAGTACATTAATCTTGAGATATAAATCTGTTTGATCATCCGCTTGGCCAGAAATAATTAATGGTGTACGCGCCTCATCAATCAAAATTGAATCGACTTCGTCAACGATTGCATAAGCTAAACCACGCTGAACACGCTGCCCTGCGTCTTGCACCATGTTATCGCGCAAATAATCAAACCCAAATTCATTATTGGTGCCGTAAGTAATATCAGCAGCGTAAGCAGCCTGCTTGGTGGTGTGATCCATCTGCGAGAGATTGGTGCCTACTTGCATGCCTAAAAAGTTATATAACTTAGACATCCACTCTGCGTCTCGCTGAGCCAAGTAATCATTTACGGTAACGACATGCACACCCTTACCAGTAAGTGCATTTAAATACACCGGCAGAGTTGCAGTTAATGTTTTTCCTTCACCAGTACCCATTTCAGCAATCTTGCCGTAATGCAAGGCTAAACCACCGATGATCTGGGCATCAAAATGACGCATCTTCATGGCACGGACACTGGCCTCACGAACTACCGCAAATGCCTCTGGTGCAATGTCATCCAGTGACTCACCCGCAGCTAAGCGTGCTTTAAATTGCTCAGTTTTTGCGGTCAACGCAGCATCATCCAAAGCTTGAAGGCCAGGCTCAAAAGCGTTGACCTTGGCAACTACTTTGCGATACTGCTTTAAGAGGCGGTCGTTACGACTGCCGACCAGGGTTTTAAGAAGACCGATTACCATGGGATATAGAAGAAAATGAAGACCTTGAGTTTATCACCCGCATCCCCTTTTTATGAACTTTGCCCCTAAACCAAAACGTAGTCAAACTGCCCATGAATGGGTTGATTACCTCAGAGAATCTGAAGGCTTGGGGGGTATTTTGGCTAAGACTGAAGACTTAGCCAAACTAAAATCCATCTTAGGCCGCTCCTTATCCGCACTGGATTTAGGGCAATTTAGTCAAAAAATCGAGCTTGGTTGGCGCCAAGGAGGCCAAAAAGAACTCTATTTAGTGGTGAGCAATGCTAGTATTGCTGCTCGTTTGCAACAAGTTTTACCCAGCTTAATCAATGAGTTAGCAAAAAATGGCTTAGTTTGTGGAGCGATTAAGGTACAAGTAAAGCCAAACCCACCCAACTGGGATATTAAGGCTAGAGCAGATGCTCGGGCACCACGTAAACCCACTGGATTAAATGAAGTTGCCCGTTCGTCTTGGCAGGACCTGCTCGAAAAATTAGCTCCAGACTCAAGTCTTCGCAAGGCAGTTGAAAAATTGCTGCAAAACAAACCTAAATAATTCGGAAGAAACTCTCAGAAAAAGAGTGGTTGACTCTCTTGAGAGTAGGCCTCTGGTGCCTTATGAATAGAGAAAGTACTGATTTCGTAAGAACTCGGGTCTTCTAGCAACTTACGTAACAATGCATTATTTAAGGCATGGCCTGATTTTTCGGCAACATAAGCACCAACAATAGGATGCCCTACTAAATACAAATCGCCAATTGCATCGAGAATTTTATGGCGAACAAATTCATCTTCATAACGAAGTTCTTCGTTATTCAAAATCCGATGCTCATCCAAAACAATTGCATTATCTAAGCTACCGCCGCGCGCTAAGCCCATTTCACGCAATGCCTCTACTTCATGAGCAAAGCCAAAGGTACGAGCACGACCAATTTCACTTCGATAAGCGTGCTCAGCAAAATCAACAATAAAGCGCTGTCCAGTTTTATCTAAAGCGGGATGTTTAAAGTCGATTGTGAAGTCTAATTTAAATCCAAAGAATGGCTCTAGACGAGCTAGCTTATCGCCTTCACGAACCTCGACAGTTTTCTTAATCACCATAAACTGTCTTGAAGCATCTTGTTCTACGATGCCAGCAGATTCAATTAAGAATAAAAAGGAGGCGGCACTGCCGTCCATAATCGGCACTTCTTCGCCATCTAATTCAATCAAAAGATTATCCAGACCTAAGCCGGCACAGGCTGACAGTAAATGCTCAACAGTAGAAACTCGGACCCCATCTTTTTGTATCACTGAAGCTAAGCGGGTATCACATACTGCCAGTGCGGTAGCAGGAACTACCGACGGTTCTGGAGTATCCATACGAACAAATTGAACCCCTGAATTTATTGGTGCAGGCTTAATCGAAATCGTCACCTTGCGACCAGAATGCAAACCAATGCCTACGGTCTTCACCGGAGTAGCAATGGTTCTTTGTTTCATCATGGTCTTATCTCTAAATTCAGGGGAATCAATTACAGTTTTTTCAAAATTGAGGCTGCATCGCTCACTTCAAACTTACCAGGAGCTTCGCGATCCAGGCTTTTCACGACGCCATCTTCAACAATCATGGCATAACGATCTGAGCGCACACCTAAACCACGAGCCATTAAATCTAACTCCAAGCCCATCTTTTTAGTGAACTCGCCACTGCCGTCACCCATCATACGAATTTTTTTGCCGACCTTTTGATCTCGTCCCCATGCACCCATCACAAATGGGTCATTTACAGAAATACACCAAATCTCATCGACTCCTT
>CAJARE010000013.1 GCA_903944255.1 uncultured beta proteobacterium | reverse complement strand
TTGCAGAGGGATGAGGACATTCTCAATTGCTGAAAGATGTGGGAAAAGGGCATATTGCTGGAAGAGAAAACCACAGGACCGACTCGCTGGCGGAAGATTTATTTTGATGCCGCTTACCTCATCTGCTTCAAACCAAATCTCGTCATTACACTGAATTTTTCCTGCTTTTGCTTGGCTAAGTCCCGCAATGGTTCTGAGCGTACTCGTTTTACCGCTGCCAGAAGGTCCAACTAGAGCGTGTAGTTGACCAGCCTCGCATTCCAAGTTGATTTGCAGGGGATTTGGCAGGGCTTGGCTGATCTTCAGCTTAAGCATTCGTCTTAGCTCGGCGATAGTAAGTGCTTTTACCAAAGACACCATATGAGACTGCGATGGCAACTAAAGAAATTCCTAACAATAGCAAGGCCAGGGCACCTGCGCCAGAAGTATCAAAACTTTGTACTTTGTCATAAATTGCAATGGAGACGGTTTTAGTTTCACTAGGAATGGCGCCACCCACCATCAGAATGACACCAAACTCACCAAGAGTATGTGCAAAAGTTAATACGGCGGCACTAGTGATGCCTCGCCACGCTAATGGGAGTTCAATTAAGCGAAAGATTTGCCAATGACTAAGACCACTCACTTGAGCGGCCTCTCGAATTTCTGGGTTAATCGATTCAAAGGCGCGCTGGATTGGTTGTATCGCAAAAGGGAGGTTGACGATTAATGAGGCAATCAGGATTCCAGTAAAAGAGAAAACCAGCGGCACCCCAAAAATGCTTTTGCCGCCAAGACCAATCAGCAGGTAGTAGCCTAAAATGGTAGGGGGCAATACCAAAGGAAGCGCTAAGGCAGCCTCAATCCAAGGTTTACCCTTATCCATGCGAATCAGCTTATGAGCCGCCCAAACCCCAAACGGGATGATCAGGACCAAGGTCCAGGCTGCCAGCTTTAAGGAGAGAAGGATTGCATCGATATCCATGACTTCCATTGTATTGCTAAGCAATATAGGGTTAGCCACTATAGCCCTTGACTCTAATAAGAGTTCAAATATATGCGTATATATGCATATATTGAGGGTGGCCTAAAAAATTGAAATCGCGCGTTCAAAAAGCAACAAAATCTTTATCTCCTAAGCAAATGGAGAAAGTCTTTTTTAAAGTCGCCGAGTATTTCAGTGTTCTTTCGGAGCCTTCACGCTTGCGGATTATGTATGCTGTTTGTAGTGGAGAAAAATCCGTTTCTGAGGTAGTTGAGATGTGTGGATCTAGTCAGGCTAATGTATCTCGTCATCTCATGGCGCTGCATAAGTCGGGAATCTTACAGAGGCGAAAAGAGGGTGTCACGGTGTATTACTCGATTGCTGATAACGCCACAGTTGATATTTGCCAGTCAGTCTGCGCGAAGATTGCTGAAGGCATGCATTAAGTGTTTAGATTTTTATTATTTTAGTAGAGGTCAAATGACTAAGAAGCAAATTGAATTGAGTGCCAAGGATATCTCTGCTGTAGAGAAGCCTAGCAACAGAGCGCGATTGGTTACAGCTCCGGAGCATTTCATTTCTCAAGATTTGATCGCAGATATTAATGCGAATGGTTTAGATGAAACTCGCCGTAGTTTTCTGCGCAAAGGCTTTCTTTCTGCTATTGGTGGGGCAGCAGCCAGTTTGACTGCTCCCTTAGCCCTTGCTGCACAAGAGGGTGATCCCGCCATTCTTGAAAAACAGGAATGGCAAACCACCCTTGGAAAGAATGTGGCCACCATGCCTTATGGTGTGCCCTCTATTTATGAAGCGAATTTGATTCGTCGTGAATCGCCAGGATTGACTCGTGTATCTGCTGCTTCGGTTGCTTTCACGCCATTACAAGGTTTATTTGGAACTATTACGCCAAATGGTTTGCATTTTGAGCGTCACCATCAGGGTTGGTACAACCTCAATCCAGAAACCCATCGCTTGATGGTAAATGGCTTGGTGAAAAATGCTCGTGTCTTTACTATGAATGATTTAATGCGTTTGCCATCGGTCTCCCGTACGCATTTTATTGAGTGCGGTGCCAATACTGGATTAGAGTGGGGCAATGTGGCTGTGCCAACAGTGCAGTACACCCATGGCATGCTGTCTTGCTGTGAATTTACTGGCGTGCCACTAAAGGTGCTTCTAGATGAGTGTGGCGCTGACCTCAAAAAAGGGAAATTCTTACTTGCAGAAGGTGGCGATGGTTCAGGCATGACTCGTACTATTAATCTAGAGAGCTGCCTACAGGACACAATTGTTGCCTGGGGTATGAATGGTGAAATGCTTCGTCCAGAAAATGGTTTTCCGTTACGCCTAGTAGTGCCCGGCGTACAAGGAGTGAGTTGGGTAAAGTGGTTACGTCGCTTAGAAGTTGGTGATATGCCATGGAATTCAAAAGATGAAGCTGTTCATTACATCGAACTGATGCCCGATGGTATCCATCGCCAATACGCTTCTATTCAGGAATGCAAGTCTGTTATTACGACTCCCTCGGGCGGTCAGCAATTGCTAGACAAAGGTTTTTATAACGTTAGTGGGATGGCTTGGTCTGGTCGAGGCAAGATTAGGCGTGTCGATGTATCGTTTGATGGAGGGAATAACTGGCGTACCGCACGCTTAGAAACGCCAATCCTCACCAAATCGATTACCCGTTTTAATATTGACTGGGTGTGGGATGGATCGCCGGCGATATTACAGTCAAGAGCAATTGATGACACAGGTTATATACAACCTTCCATTAAAGCGTTGCGTAAAGTGCGCGGCACGCGTTCGATCTATCACAACAATGCCATTCAGTCTTGGAAATTGGATTCAAACGGTGAGGTGAGTAATGTTCAAGTTGGATAAATTCATTACTCGTTTGAGTTTGATCACCTTAGCTGTATTCATTGCTAATGTCTCGTATGCACAAAGCACACAAGGCTCCGCTAAGTTTCCTGGCCTTGGTCGGAATGCCACTCCTGCAGAAATTGCCGCATGGGATATTGACGTGCGTCCAGATTTTAAGGGCCTACCAAAAGGTTCTGGTTCTGTAGAGCAAGGTCAAACCATTTGGGAGGCTAAATGTGCTAGTTGTCACGGAATTTTTGGCGAGTCTAATGAAATCTTTACCCCAATTGCCGGCGGCACAACGAAGGATGACATGAAAACAGGGAGGGTAGCTTCTTTGATTGACATGAAGCAACCTCAGCGTACCACCTTAATGAAGGTCCCGACGGTTTCAACATTATGGGACTATATATATCGTGCCATGCCATGGAATGCGCCAAGAACCTTGACCCCAGATGACACGTACGCCTTAGTGGCTTTTATTTTAAGCCTTGGCGATATTGTTCCAGATAACTTTGTTTTAAGTAATACCAATATTGCGCAAGTGCAAGAAAAAATGCCAAACCGTAATGGCATGACAACCAAGCATGGCTTTTGGAATGTGAAAGATAAGCCTGATGTTAATGGATCATCTTGCATGAATAATTGCGTAGCATTTGTACAAATTGGCTCTACATTGCCTGATTTTGCTAGGGATGCGCACGGTAATATTGTTGACCAAAATCGTCTCTATGGACCTTATCGCGGGGCTGATACTACTAAACCTCCCATCGCTAAACTCCCAGGAGCATTAGGAGAAGGCTTAGCCCATGCAAAAGATACGCATGCAATTGTTACTAAGGGTGCAGCTGCATTATTTAAGAGTGAGAACTGCTCTGCCTGTCATGCTCCAAATGCGAAGTTAGTAGGGCCCTCTATTGCTGATATTGCACTGAAATATAAAGCGCAGAGTGGTGCTCAAGAAAAACTGATGGCAAAGGTAAAAAACGGCGGTTCTGGTGTGTGGGGGGCGATTCCGATGCCAGCTCAAGCACAGTTATCGGCTGAGGATACGGCAATTCTGGTGCGATGGATGCTCACCGGGCAGTAGATTTTTGGAGGGTTTTTAGAAATACCACTATATTTGATAGTAAGAGTAGATTAATAAAGGAGTTTTTATGAATCAGCAACGACGCAGTTTAATGAAATATTCGGCCATTTTTGGCTTGATGGCTTCTGCGGGTCTTATTAGCGTAGCCCAAGCTCAAGAGTGGAATAAAGCCGCTTTTGAAGGCAAAAGCTTAGATGACGTATTCAAAATCTTGGGCGCTGGTAGCCCAGATAAGTCTGCTGCTGTTACTTTGAATGCGCCTGATATTGCAGAAAATGGTGCTGTAGTGCCAGTGGGAATTATCACCACGCTCAAAGCAGAGCAAATGGCAATCCTGGTTGAAAAGAACCCTAGCGCTTTAGCTGCCCAATTCTTTATCCCAGCTGGCACAGAGACATTTGTTACCACCCGCATCAAGATGGGGCAAACCTCGAATGTGTATGCCTTAGTGAAAGCGGATGGCAAGTGGAGCATGGCCGTTAAAGAAATCAAAGTGACTTTAGGTGGTTGTGGCGGTTAAACGCCGACTATTCAAATCATTGTTTACTAATTAAATAGATTAAAAGAGGAAATCATGGCTGATCCAATGCGCGTTAGAGCTGCTGAGAATGGTGGAATTGTGGATGTAAAAATTTTGATGAAGCATGATATGGAAGCTGGTCAGCGCAAAGATGCTGCCGGTAAAGTGATTCCTGCATGGTTTATTAGCAACATCAACGTTAAAGCAAATGGTAAAGATGTCT
>CAJARE010000012.1 GCA_903944255.1 uncultured beta proteobacterium | reverse complement strand
GTCTCAACTAACGTGATTGCCGTGCATCCCTCGGTGCCTGTAAATAATTTAAAAGAGTTGATTGCTTACGCAAAGGCCAATCCGGGTAAGCTCAATTACGCGTCCCAAGGAAATGGCTCTGTTTCTCATATCGGCACTGAGATATTTAAACAAAGCACTGGAGTAGATATGGTGCACGTACCCTATAAAGGCTCTGGGCCAGCGATCCTGGATGTTTTAGCTGGTCAAGTACAAGTCTTTATTACAACGCCGCCCTCGGTGATGCAGCATGTTCAAAGCGGAAAGCTAAAAGGCTTGGCCGTTACTGGCAAGAGTCGCCATCCTGGTATGCCAAATGTGCCCACAACTGCTGAAGCTGGCTTGGCATCATTTCAATTGGAGGCATGGGTAGCTTTATATGCTCCAGCAGGGACACCAGGACCCATTATTACTAAGCTGACAGATTCTGTGAAAACAAGCTTAGCCTTGCCTGAAGTCAAAGAGCGTGGAGATTCTGCTGGCATTGAGTTGCGCTATCTCAATCCTCAGGCAATGGATGCATTACTCAAGAAAGAGCTACCTTATTGGAATAAGGCGATTAAATCAGCCAATATCACCTTGGACTAAAAAAGTCTTATGCCTGGTCTCTTAAAACGGGATCAGGCAATGCTTGTGCAAATGCTCTAGCAGCACTCAATAAGAATCGATCTTTTCCAGGACCTGCAATCAGTTGCACGCCAACGGGCAGGCCATTAGGACCGCTACTGACATTAAGGTTGATACAAGGTAGGCCTGATAGAGTCCATCCTCGACAGAATACTGGGTTGCCTGTACCTTCTTTTGCTAGCGGAGCTTCACCAGGAGCGCTAGGAGCAATCAAAATATCGACTTCATTCTCAAAGAGTTGCGCAATAGCAAAACGTGCCGCTTGGGCTTTCATTAAATCTTTTTGATATTGTTCGTAAGGTATTTGTGCGCCCTCAGAGAGTTGCTGTAATAGTTGAGGACTTAATTTTTTGCTATAACGTGTGCGCTCAAAAATAAGTGCACGTGCCATCTCAAAACTCATGATGCGAGTTTGCAGTAAGGTGAGATCTTTGCAGGCTGCCGGTAAAGAAATATCTTGAACCATTCCTTTGGCAATTGCTTCAGCAGTAAAGCGTGCTAAGGCTAGAGCGCCAGCAGTTTCTTTGCTAGCAAAAGACCAATCCTTGGTTTTGCAAATTGCCACTCGCGGTTTGTTATGAAGCTGATCAATCTCAGCGAGAGAAAGGTCATTGCTCATGGCTGCAACCCCTAGAGCAACATCCCCAACACTTCTGCCAAAGCAGCCCAAGGTATCTAAAGAGGGCGACAAAGCTTTAACACCAGCAAGCATTACCTTGCCAAAGCTGGGTTTATAGCCTACTACACCGCAATAGGATGCAGGGCGAATAATAGAACCGGCGGTTTGACTGCCTGTTGCCAAAGGAACCATAAAGTCTGCAACCGCTGCTGCTGATCCACTAGATGACCCACCGGGGGTGTGCTTAAGATGGTGTGGGTTGTGAGTAACAGGGGGCTTAAATGTGGCAAATTCAGTACTAATCGTTTTGCCTAGAATAATTCCGCCTGCATCACGCATTAAGGCAACAGAAACCGCATCTGAGGCAGGATAGTTATTGGCATAAATGGGAGATCCATAGCTAGTCGGTAAGTCATAGGTATCAAATAGGTCTTTTACCCCTATCGGCAGTCCATGTAGTATGCCTTTAATAGACCCCTTATCAAGCTCCTTAGCGCGTGCTAGGGCGCCTTCTTTGCCCAGGCTTGACCAAGCCTTGACTAGACTCTCTCGCTGGCCAATTCGGTCCAAACAGGAAAGCAGTAGGTCTGTTGCTTTGATATCTCGCCTTGCAAGTGCACGTGCAGCTTGCGAGGCACTAAGGCTCTCTAGATCTTTCATCCCATTATTCTACTAAGTGTGGCGTATGATCGCAATTTAACATTTTTAAAGCACTCAGAAATCTACTCAAATGAAGCAACATTCTGTCCGTGAAGCATGGCTTGAAGATGCCGTTAAACACCTTGAACCCGTATTCTCTAGAGCTGGGTATGCCATCCCACCGGTTCGCGTTTCTTGTGGATTTCCGGCATCTAGTAGCCCCAGAACCACTCTGGGGCAGTGCTGGCCACGTCAGCGCTCAGAGGGGGGCGTCAATGAAATTTTTATTTCACCTAAAATTGATGATCCAGTGCAACTGCTAGATACTTTGGTTCATGAGCTTTGCCATGCCGTTGATGATTGTTTTAGTGGTCATGGTGAGGATTTCAAAGGGATTGCTCAGACAGTAGGACTTGAGGGGCCAGCCAGAATGGCCCATGCTACCGAAGAGCTGACTGTTAAATTGATGATGATCAGTCAAGAGTTGGGACCCTACCCACATAAAGCGATT
This sequence comes from uncultured beta proteobacterium, assembly GCA_903944255.1. Taxonomy (GTDB): domain Bacteria; phylum Pseudomonadota; class Gammaproteobacteria; order Burkholderiales; family Burkholderiaceae; genus Polynucleobacter. Next base: position 11,638 of record CAJARE010000012.1, on the reverse strand, counting down.
ATTTTTCCGCCCCCAAGGGCAAGCAATGCGAGTAGAAGTAAGGCTAAATGTGGGCAATGCGGTTATGAGGTCACCTTGTTAAAGAAATGGGCTAGCTATGGCGCTCCAATTTGCCCAAAAGACAATATCCGCATGCTAGAAGACGTCCCTGAAGCGATTGAAAATACGAGTGATTACGATAGCGAATCGCTTGGTAAGGGGGCTAAAAAAGCGCCTAATGAGATTCGTAGAGCTATCAGTTAGCTCATTAGCTGTAAAATTTTCCCATTAAAAATAACATCTAGATTGAGAGACCTTTTGTAATGAATGCAAAGAAAATTTTCAAAAACCCTAAGATTGCTGTAATCGCTGGCGATGGCATTGGGAAAGAGGTCATGCCTGAGGGTCTCCGTGCATTAGAGGCCGCCAATCGAAAGTTTGGAATTGGTATGCAGTTCGACCATTTTGATTTTGCAAGCTGTGATTACTATCTCAAGCATGGCAAGATGTTGCCCGATGATTGGTTTGATACCTTGATGAAGTATGACGCTATTTTCTTTGGCGCTGTAGGTATGCCAGATATCTTGCCTGATCACGTATCTTTATGGGGTAGCTTGATTCAGTTTCGTCGTGGTTTTGATCAGTACGTCAATTTGCGTCCCGTTCGCCTCTTGCCTGGAGTTCCTTGCCCTTTAGCAAATCGTAAACCGGGTGATATTGACTTCTTTGTGGTTCGCGAAAACACAGAAGGTGAATACTCTAGTGTAGGCGGCAAGATGTTTCCCGATACTGATCGAGAATTTGTCATTCAAGAATCTGTCTTTACAAGACAGGGCGTCGATCGCATTTTGCAGTATGCATTTGACTTAGCTCAAAGTCGTCCTAAAAAGCATTTAACTTCAGCTACTAAATCGAATGGTATTGCTATTACCATGCCGTATTGGGATGAGCGGGTTGTGGCGATGTCTAAAAACTTCGCAGATGTGCGAACAGATAAATATCACATTGATATTTTGGCTGCTCAATTTGTGATGAACCCTGATCGTTTTGATGTCGTTGTTGCGAGCAATTTATTTGGGGATATCTTGTCTGATTTAGGTCCAGCTTGCACGGGTACGATTGCAGTAGCGCCATCAGGAAGCATTAATCCCGAAGGAAAATTTCCATCTTTATTTGAACCAGTACACGGATCTGCGCCGGATATTTACGGCAAGATGATTGCCAATCCTATTGGGCAGGTATGGAGTGGAGCGATGATGCTAGATCACCTAGGTTACCCAGAGGCTGGTAAAGCAATCTATAGTGCAATTGAAAAAGTACTTGCAGCTGGGCCCGGTAATGCCCCTTTGACTCCCGATGTTGGTGGGTCAGCTAAAACAGATGATTTAGGTAAGGCGATTGCTGCCGCAATCTAAATTATTTAGTTAGCCGTTTGTATAGGACTCCATACGGAGTCCTTTTTACTAGCCGCAGCTATTTCTGCTAATACTTTTTCATGTAGCTGACATTCATCATCGCTTGCTGCGATGAACTTCAAATTCGTAGGCAATGATTTTGTATGCCCCTCAGAATCTGTATCAACGGTGTAGTCAATCAAATCAATCGAAAGATCTTCTTGACCACGCGTCATTGCTACATAGACTTCTGCTAACAATTGAGCGTCTAATAGTGCACCATGAAGTGTGCGGTGTTGATTGCTAATTGAAAAACGCTCACAAAGTGCATCTAAAGAATTACGCTTACCAGGGAACATCTGACGAGCCTCAAGAAGTGTGTCAGTTACCTTACTGGCTAAATTTCGGAACGGTGGGCGCTTTAAAAGAGCGAATTCATTATCCAAGAACCCCAAGTCAAATGCGGCGTTATGAATCACTATTTCTGCGCCATCAACAAACTCAATTAATTGTTCAACGATATTAGCAAAGACGGGTTTATCAGACAGAAATTCTCTAGAGAGACCATGAACAGCGAAAGCTCCTGCGTCAATATCCCGCTCAGGATTAACGTAGTAATGGAACGTCCTATCGGTAAGCCGTCGTCCAACCATCTCGACGCAACCGATTTCAATAATGCGATCTCCTGTTGCAGGATTTAATCCAGTTGTTTCAGTATCTAAAATTACTTGGCGCATTAGGTACCCTCAAGGACTGATGGCGGTATTTCCATTGGACCCTTACCAGCATATTTATCGAGGTAAAGATAAATCACAGGGGTAATAATCAAGGTAACAAATTGCGAGAGGATGAGACCACCAGCAACACTAATACCCAAGGGTTGGCGTAGCTCTGCTCCTGCGCCAATACCAAATGCAATCGGCAGGGCGCCCATGAGGGCGGCAATGGTCGTCATCATAATGGGACGAAAACGCAAAATACACGCTTCTTTAATTGCTTGTTCAGGACTCATTCCTTGATTACGTTGTGCATCGAGCGCAAAGTCAATCATCAAAATGGCATTCTTTTTAACAATACCAATCAGCAGCAAAATACCAATCGAAGCAATGACGGTTAACTCAAAGCCAAAAATACGCAATGCTAATATTGCCCCAATGGCAGCAGATGGCAAGCCCGCCAAAATAGTGAGCGGGTGAATATAACTTTCATATAAGACCCCAAGCAGAATGTAAATCACTCCAAGAGCAGCCAAGATCAAGATCACCTGGCCAGATTGATTGTCCTTAAAGACTGCTGCATCACCACCATAGCTGGTAATAATAGAAGGCGGTAAAGCAATTTCTTTGGTGAACTCTTCTATTTTCTTGGTTGCATCGCCCAGGAAAACATCGGGCGCTAAGTTAAATGACAGAGTCACTGCAGGTATTTGTCCTAAATGATTCACCGCAGTAGGACCAACCGATCTCGTAAATGTCGCAACACTAGAAAGGGGGATTAATTTATCAGTGGCTCGACCGCGAACAAATATTTTATTGAGGTCAGTTTCATACTGCCGGTCCTCTTTAGCGGTTTCTAAAATGACATAGTAAGTGTTGACGGGAGTGTATATGGTTGATACTTGTTTTTCACCATATGATGAATATAAAGCAGAGCGAATATCGGCAATCGTAATACCTGCACTGGCCGCCTTTTCTCGATTAATATCAATCTTGACGTTCAAACCTTTTAATTGTGAATCACTGGTAACGTCCCTAAACATCGGATCGGTACGTAGTTTTTGCATGAGCTTGTCGGCCCATTCATTGACACCATCAAAGCCAACACTTTGCAGGGTAAATTGGTAGCGACTCTTACTGCTTCGACCACCAATTTGTAGATTTTGTATGGGGCGCATATACACCTGAAGCCCGGGAATTTCTCTAAATTTCACCCTAAGATCTTCCATTACCTTAGACATCTTTGCGCGCTCGCTTTTTGGTTTGAGAACAATAAAGATACGTCCAGTATTTTTGCCAGAGCTATTGCCGCCACCCACAATAGAAATAGAACTTTCTACGTTTGGATCTTTGCTGACAATCTCAGCTGCTTGGTCCTGAAGTTTTAACATCGCCTCAAATGAAATATCCTCAGACGCTTCGGTAGTCGTCTGTATCTGTCCTATGTCTTCTTCTGGAAAGAATCCCTTAGGACTATTCATAAACAAGAAGATGGAAATAGCAAATGTAGAGATAGCACCCCACAAGACTATCTTACGATGGTGTAATGCTAAATCAAGATAGTGAATATAGGTTTTGAGCGTCCAATTGAAGAGGCGATCGAATTGCTTGTTAATGGCAAATTCTTTAGCATGTACCCCAGGTTTAGGAAGGAAGCGACTACACAACATTGGCACTACTGTTAAAGAAACAACGGCCGATACAAAAATCGCCAAAGAAACAACTACCGCAAATTCTCTGAATAGCAGGCCAATTGGCCCAGACATAAAGAAGAGGGGGATAAACACAGCAATCAAGGAAATCGAAATAGAAATAATGGTGAAGCCAACTTCTTTACTACCCTTTAGAGAGGCCTTGAGAGGGTCCATACCATTTTCAATATGACGCATGATGTTCTCTAGCACTACGATTGCATCGTCAACCACTAAACCTACTGCTAGCGTAATACCGAGCAGCGAAATATTATCAAGGCTATAGCCCATGATGTAGAGTAAAAAGAATGCGCCAATTAAAGAAATGGGCAAGCTAATTGACGGTATTAAGGTTGCCGCTGCATGCTTTAAAAATAGAAAGATGACCAGCACAACCAACAACACAGTTAAAGCAAGCGTGACATTCACATCATGAATCGCTTCAATAATAGATAAAGATCGATCATTTGCTACTTGGAGCTTAATCGACTCAGGCATCTGTTTTTGAAGTTGTGGTATCAATGCTTTGACTGATTTGACAACCTCAACAGTATTTGCATTGGGTTGTCGTAGTACTGCAATAGCAATCGATCTTTCGCCATTAGAGCTTGCTAGTGTATAGACGTTTTCGTAACTCTCAATCACTTCAGCAACATCTTTGAGGTAAATAGGTAGACCATTTTTTTGGCTGATGATGAGATTGCCAAATTCTTCTGGTCTGACTAATTGAGGGTTCGCGTAGATTGTGATGGATTGGCGAGGTCCATTGAGAACACCTACCGGAGTATTGGAGTTCGCCTTATTAATGGCATTGGCCACATCATCCATAGTGAGGTTGCGGTTACCCAATGCATCAGGGCGAGCCAACACTCGAACTGCGTAACGCTTTGCACCATAAACAATAATTTGTGCTACACCGCTAATGGTGGACAGATTTGGTGACAGCAAATTTTCTGCATAGTCATTTAAATCGGACAAACTCACTGATGGGGAACTCAAACGCACAACTAATACAGGCGTATCAGCAGGATTGACTTTGCGGTATGACGGTGAAGTCGTCATTTCAATTGGAAGCCGTCTTTGCGCTCTTAAGAGTGCTGCCTGTACATCAACCGCTGCTTTATCAATATCTCGGTTGTTATTAAATTCCAAGGAAATGCTAGTACTACCCAAAGAATTGACTGAGCTGATAACCTTGATGCCATCAATTGTTGAAAATTCTTTTTCCAATGGCAGTGCAACAGCGGACGCCATGTTTTCTGGAGATGCGCCCGGTAGTGATGCGCTTACTGAAATGACGGGAGTATTAAAGCTTGGTAAGGCTGCTACTGGAATATTGAAATAGGCGACTGTTCCGGCAATGACGGTTGCAAAAGAAAGCAAGACCGTCATAACAGGGCGCCGAATACATAATTCGGAAAGCGTCATTTTTTCTCGGTCGCAGGTGGGTTTTGAGGAGCGGCGTTTTTAGTTTTAGCTTCGCGTACTTTGCTGCCAGGACGGAGATTCTGTTTACCTTCGACCACTACCTTATCTCCCGCTTCAATTCCAGTAACGATAGAAGTGCCTTGGTATTCGTAAACTACTTTTACCGGCTTTGCAACAGCCTTTCCTTCGCTATCTACTATATATACAATTCTTCCTCTAGGATTGATGATGATTGCCTCTGAAGGAACCGAGAGAGCATCCTTTAAGGTATTGGCGACTATAGATACACGTGCAAACTGACCCGGAAGAATGCTCATGGACTTATTGGGGATTTGTGCCTTGACTCTGACCGCTGCAATTGAAGGATCTACTTGATTGTCGATAACAAGCACCTTACCTTCATACGCTTTCTTGCCAGAATCACCGACTGTGACTTTGACAGTCACAGGTTCTCCATCCAATTGATTTTCAAGCAGAATAGGGATGTCCTTTTCAGGTATTACGAACTGAACATTAATCGGATTGAGTTGAGTAATAGTCACCATAGAACCAACACTTGATGTTGCAGTAGAGCTGGTAGCAGTCGTAACAACGTTACTAGCTTGTACTAGAGATCCAGGGAACACATTCACAATTCCAGCACGTCCATCAATAGGAGAGCGAATGGAATCAAATGACAACTGTACTTCGGCTGAGCGGGCTGCCGCCTGAGCAGCCTTAGCATTGGCTAAGGAGGTCTCTAACCCCGCTTTAGAAATAAAGTTTTTAGTGACTAGTTCAGTAGCACGAAGATATTGTTTTTGGGCATCTTCAGCAAGAGCCTTCAGTCTTTCATAGTTAGCAGTGTCATTGCGGTTATCGAGCGTAAATAAAAGATCACCAGCTTTGACTTCTTGCCCATCTTTAACATGAATTTTCGCTACTGTGTTTGTCACCATTGGTCTGATATCGACAATCGCATTTGAAACCATTGTGCCAGTGGCTTCAATTACGATTGGAATATCTCTCTTCTCAACCACAATGGTGCTTACAGTCGTGGGTCCGCCACCTTTTCCAGCCTTAGGTACTGGTGGATAAAAATAGTCATAGGTTTTTAAACCTGCGTACAAAATAACCAGCACAATTAAGATGCGCCATTTGAATCCGAAAATAAAAGACTTTACCGAAGCGAAAGAGATAGTCGGTATGCGGTGTGAAATTTTTTGCCACAGAATACAAAGACGTGACTTTATATACCCAAAAACTTGTGCAACTTTAGCGGGTATTTTGTTTAATGTAGATTCTATTTTTGACACGGCTTCATTTTCTTAATTTTTAGCATTCTAATGGGGTTTTTGTGCTTCATAGTGCCTGTGCATTCTCTCATAGGGGTTTATAAAGAGTTTATGCAAAGCCTATCGGCCTAGGGTAGAAACTCTTCAACTCCTTTATTGGCGAGTTGATCGGCCAACTCATTACCAGGATGTCCAGCATGACCTTTAACCCAATGCCACGCAATTTCATGGTTCGGAATCAGAGCGTCCAATTCTTGCCATAAATCGGCATTTTTGACGGGTGACTTGGCTGCCGTCTTCCACCCGCGTTGTTTCCAGCCCTGGAGCCACTCTGTAACTCCCTTTTGAACATATTGAGAGTCTGTCCAGAGTTCCACAGAGCTAGGTTGTTTGAGGGCTTTTAAAGCAAAAATCACAGCACTCATTTCCATTCGATTGTTAGTGGTGTGTTTTTCACCCCCATGTAGCTGCTTTTCATGATTTCCAGAGCGTAAAACTACTCCCCAGCCCCCTGGCCCTGGATTGCCTTTGCATGCACCATCTGTATAGATAACAATGTGCGGTAGATGATGGCTGTGCTTTGCGTGTGGCATAGCCCTACTGTAATGGGTCTTGTTTGAGATTGCTTCTCTCGGCAGCGGGGCTCAAAGGGGCAATTTGGGGGATAAGACTCGTTTGAACCTTACCAATTAGACGTATTCCTTGATGGCGTTTAATAGCAGAAACAATGAATATGGCCCCAAATATAGGCCACCAACGGTTACCCATTAGCTCTAGATAATCCATTCTGGAGATGCCCTGGCCTTGGAGGGGGAGTTTGTAGCAGCCAAAATGGCCTCTATCCATGGAAAAGTTGAGTAATTGCAACCAATCTTTGATTCTGATCAGACTAATGAACTGACCATCACGAGGTAAATAAGGGCTTCCGATGAGTCTACTAATATATTGGCGAGCCCCCCAGAGGCTTGCTGGGTTAAATCCAGAGATAACTAATCGACCCTCAGGGCGAAGGACGCGGTCGATCTCACGGAGAATTTGGTGTGGATCAGCTGCAAATTCTAGGACGTGAGGCAAAACAATTAAATCAATACTTTCACTGGCAAAAGGGAGTTCGGTGCTATCACCCTCAATGTAATGCCAATTAGGGGATAAATCGGGGGGCATGCTGTCGTTAGCATGAACCAAAATGGCTTGCAAGGGCATGCGATTCTCCCGCAAGAAATTCATCTGGGGTAGTCCAACTTGGACTGCATGAAAGCCAAAAACGTTATCTACGATCTGATCAAAACACGTTTGTTCCCAATGCAGGACATATTGACCTGGCGGGGATTGCAGCCATCTCTCCCATGAGCTCCATGGGGGGGCAGGGGGCTGAGTGGGAATGGGTGGGGTTGGTATCATCGACGTATGGATAAGAATACTTTATTGCAAGTTTGGCCTATACCTGCCTTTGATGATAATTACATCTGGTGTATACATGACGGACATTTTGCATTGGTTGTAGATCCGGGCGATTGCGGCCCAGTTTTGCATTACCTAGCCCAAGAAAAATTATCCCTTACCGGGATACTGGTTACTCATCATCATGCTGATCATACTGGTGGGATTTTGGACTTATTAAATGCCTTAGGAACTTCAATTCCTGTGTATGGCCCCGCTAACGATGAAATACCCGGTCGAACTAAAGCAATGATGGAGGGCGACAAGTTCGATATTATTTCTCCGCGAATCAGCTTGGAGGTTCTTGAAGTTCCAGGGCACACCCTTGATCATATTGCTTACTTTGCAAATGTGCAGACGAATATTCCTGATCCTAAGCTCTTTTGTGGAGACACTTTATTTGCTTCTGGCTGTGGACGCCTATTCGAAGGGACACCGACTCAAATGACGCAGTCTCTGGCCAAGTTTGCCGCTTTACCAAAGAACACCTTGGTTTATTGCACGCATGAATACACCCTATCTAATATTCGTTTTGCTTTAGCAGTAGAGCCGAATAATGAGCAATTGCTAGAGTGGTCAGCAAAAGCACAAGCATTACGCGCATTAAATAAACCCACCTTACCAACGACGATTGGTCAAGAGCTCCAAACGAATCCATTTATGCGCTGTAATCAAGTTGATGTAATTGCAGCTGCCAAAGAAATTTCAGGGCAGCAAGATTTACCCAGCACAGCGCACGTCTTGGCAGCTATCAGAGCCTGGAAAGATCGTTTCTAATGCGACTGATTTATGTGCTTATTGCTCTTGTCGCTTTAGTCAGTGGTTGTGCCAGCCCTGGTGAATGGTCATCCGATACGCCCACAATAGTTAGCCCTAAGGCATCAAAAGCAGCGCGCGTTGATTTGGAGAAGCAATCTGTCAGTAAGGTTTATGCGCCCTCAGATAATTTGTGGATTCGTATACGGGATGGCTTTCAGATGGAGCCTATGAATAACCTCTTAGAGATCGAACAAGTACGTTGGTTAAGCGCGCGTCCTGACTATGTGAATCGGTCAATGGCACGTTCTTCACGTTATCTCTTTTACATTGTGCAAGAGGTCAACGCACGCAATATGCCAACAGAAATTGCTTTATTGCCTTTTGTAGAGAGTGCCTTTGTTACTCATGCTAAATCCAGAGCAAAGGCAGTTGGTTTATGGCAATTCATGCCTGCTACTGGAAAAGATTTCCGCTTAACGCAAAATGTGTTTCGCGATGAGCGGCGTGATGTTTTGCAATCTACAGATGCAGCATTAGATTATTTGCAGCGTTTGTACGCGCAGTTTGGTACATGGGAACTTGCTTTAGCTGCCTACAATTGGGGCACGGGCAATGTAATGAAGGCTCAAAAACGCAATATTGCCGCAGGGCTTCCAACGGACTATGAAAGTCTGACGATGCCAAAAGAAACTCGGCAATACGTTCCAAAGCTGATGGCTTATCGACAAATTGTTCTAGATCCAAGTGCCTTTGGCATTGTTCTACCAGAGCTAGAAAATCATCCTTATTTTATAGCAGTTGATGTTAGTAATGATATTGATGTGGCCTTAGTCATTAAGCTTGCTGAAATTCCAGCAGAAGAGTTTCATAATCTGAATCCTTCATTTAACAAGCCCGTGATTTTAAGTAATGCCAATCAACAAATTTTGCTGCCTTTTGCACATGCAGAAATTTTTCAAGAAAATCTAAAAAATTACTCTAAGCCACTAGCCTCGTGGACAGCTATTCAAATCAAAAAAACCGAGAGCTTAGATCAGGCCGCCAAAACCTTGGGTGTAGATCCAGATACTCTGAGGGATATCAATGGCATCCCTAAGGGCATGCGGATTAAGGCAGGATCAACCGTTTTGATCCCTAAAAGCAGCCGTGTATCAGGCGATGTCTCCCCATCTTTGGCTGAAAATGCCAGTCTCAGTCTGGAAAAGCCAGCCCCACCGCCAGCTGCAAGTAAATGTGCAAAGCCAGCCAATAATGCAAACGGTTCCAAAGGGACTCAACAAAATAAGTGCGCCCCAGTAAAACAGGCAAAGAAGATTGAAAAAACCAACTCTAAGGGTAATTCTTCCCAAAATAATGCTGCATCTCAGCATAAATCCGCATCGACAGATCTTGCAAAATCTGCGAAAAATAGTAGTTCAGCCAACCCCAGTAACAAGGGGGTAAATGTAAAGCAATAATTTTAGTCACTTTTTTTAGGTAGATCATGTCCTATCAAGCACATCACGAACGCTCAATTCAAGATCCTGACGGTTTCTGGGGCGAGCAGGCAAAGCTCATTCACTGGGAAAAACCATTTGATAAGGTTTTAAATTACGACAACCCTCCATTTGCTAAATGGTTTGAAGGAGGGCTGACCAATCTTTGCTACAACGCAGTCGATCGTCATATCAAAGAGCGACCCAATCAAACCGCCTTGGTGGCGGTTTCTACTGAAACAAATTTAGAGAAGGCGTATACATACCAAGAGCTCTACGAAGAAGTCAATCGTATGGCTGCGATATACAAAGCCAATGGTATTAAAAAGGGTGATCGAGTACTGATTTATATGCCAATGATTGCAGAAGCTTGCTTTGCAATGCTTGCTTGTGCTCGTATTGGTGCAATTCATTCTGTGGTGTTTGGTGGTTTTGCTTCTCACAGCCTGGCATCCCGTATCGACGATGCAAAACCAAAGATGATTGTGACATCAGAGGCTGGTATGCGTGGTGGGAAAGCAGTTCCATACAAGCCACTTCTAGATGAGGCAATTACTCTAGCAATCTATAAACCTGAAAAAGTTCTGATCGTCAATCGTGGCTTATCTGAATTCACTACCGTTCCTGGCCGTGACATAGATTACACAGCAGAGCGCCAGAAACACCTCAATGAGATGGTTCCGATTGAATGGGTGGATTCAACCCATCCTTCATATATCCTTTATACATCTGGAACTACTGGTAAGCCAAAGGGCGTGCAACGCGATACTGGCGGATATGCAGTGGCATTAATGTCCAGCATGAATCATATCTTTTGCGGTAAGGCTGGTGAAACTATGTTCACTACCTCAGATATTGGTTGGGTGGTAGGCCATAGTTACATCATCTATGGACCATTACTCAATGGCATGGCAACCATCATGTATGAAGGTACGCCATTACGTCCCGATGCAGGCATCTGGTGGAAATTAGTTGAAAAGTACAAAGTGTCTGTGATGTTCTCGGCACCAACAGCCGTTCGTGTTTTAAAGAAGCAAGATCCAGCATTTTTAACTCAGCATAATCTTTCAACTCTAAGAGCATTGTTCCTCGCGGGTGAGCCATTGGATGAGCCGACAGCAACTTGGATTCATGAGGCAATTAAGAAGCCAATCGTAGATAACTATTGGCAAACTGAGACTGGCTGGCCGATGCTTGCTATTCAGCGTGGTGTTGAAGTCATGCCACATAAATTCGGCTCACCAGGCGTTCCATCGTTTGGATACAACATGAAGTTGCTTGATGATGCAACATCAGTAGAGTTGGGCGCTGATCAAAAAGGAGTGATTGCAATTGAGGGTCCTTTACCTCCGGGTTGCATGCAAACTATTTGGGGCGATGATCAGCGTTTTGTGAGCACTTATTGGGAAACCATTCCTGGTAAGTTGATTTACTCTACCTTTGACTGGGGTATCAAGGATAAGGATGGGTACTTCTTCATAT
>CAJARE010000011.1 GCA_903944255.1 uncultured beta proteobacterium | reverse complement strand
GACTCATAGTTCAGCTTAAACACACGGGTAATAATTTGATCGCCCTCTTGCTTACCTTTTCCAGTCGTAACAGAGGTGCTTACCAGCTTGGCATCAGCTTGGGTAACCACCCGATACATACCGGAGGTTTCTACTAAAGCAAAGCCTGCCGTGCGCAAGGCAGTTGATAAAGAATCCAGCGCCTTTGTCTTAGTTACTGGTTTATTCGTAATCAGGGTAATAGTACCTTTGACTTGTGGATCAACCAAAATGGTTTGTCCAGTTGCCTTTGCAACTACGCTCGCTACTGAATCAATATCAGCATTATTAAAAGACAGTGAGACAGTAGCTTGCTCAACTGCAGCTCCAGAATTTGAGTTGGTCAGATTTTGTGCCATCACTCCTGGCAAGAGGATGAATTGATTACATAGGCAGCACAGCAGAAATTGCAAAAGATAATGTTTCTTCATAGGTGCTTTTATAGAATTAGGCATGCTGTCTCATTTCATCTACTAATATTGCATGCGATAAGTATCGCCATCTTTTCTTCCCAACAAGGATAGTAAACCGATCAAAGATTCTTCCGTCTCAGGTGCAGTCCAAGCCCCACCCACAAAATGCAAGCCCGGCCTAACATCAGAATCCGCCGTCCCTTTACCCTTTAATAATAGAGGGCCTGCTACAGTAGCTAGCTCAAAGGAAGTTCCAGTCTGAGCAAGATTAGCCTTAATTTCATAGCTCCCCAGTGGCTTCACAGCACTAATTGGGCTAGATAAATTGGCAATATTAATTCTGATAGACCCCGATGTATCTGCGCCTTTTTTAAGCTCACTCCAATTGGCAGATAATTGGCCACGTGGACGAAGAGTACTCCATGGATTACCAAAGGCTTCAAGGATGGATGCTGGTAAAGCAATTTCTCCACTTCCTACTTTAATCTGGTTTGGATAGGCATAAATCTTCAGGGGTTTATCTAGCCCAACAAATTGAATATCGACTTGGCACTGACCCTGCATCAAACTGCATTGGGATTTCCAAGAAAATCTTTCAGTAATCGCTACTGGCTCACGGCAGCCACCGCCCACTAAGTTTGGCTCAGAGAATCCCAGTGCAGCACTCCCATCCCAAATGCTGCCGATAGTCTGATGCATAGTTACGCGACATGCAGATTGCTTGGCCAATAAGCTACTCATAATGCTGGCAGGCATTTGCTTTATGACTATAGCGAGTACAACAGCAAATATGACAAGCCAAAAAATTTTGTGCGATTTTTCAGAAGGTGAACTTAGGGTGATCTTCATTTTTTAAGGCTACTCTCGATGGCGGAGAGATTTAATGTGGCATTGGGATTGCTAGATTGCCTCAATGTTGCACTAATATTAACTACTGACATTGAAGGTGTAGAGCTCACCTCAACTCGCTCGGGGTATAAATGCCAGGTAGACCGTAACTCTTCCAATACATCAACAACACCTGAAAATAATACGTCGCTTGCTTGAATCTCGATACGTGGTGGATTTTCAAGATTCAACCTTAAGACATTTGGCTTAATACGTTTTGACTGTAAGATCGTTCTTATCTTTTGCAATTCAGCATCGTCTATGGGTTCAATGGTGTTTTGTTGTACCTGATTTGTTTTGGATAACTTGATGAGGTTTTCCAGTTGAGCCCATTGCGCAGGACGCAAGGATGTCCGACCCTCTAAATCTCGCATGTAAGGTAAAACCCAAAAATCTAAACATAACCAAACTAGAGCGAAAGCACAAAATACCCCTATTAAAGGTTGTAGTCTATTTGAAATTTTGGGGCTCTTAAAGTCTCCCAATACCCTTCTTAGCCAATTGCGTAAAGCAGGCAAAGAGACATGGCCCCAGCGGGTAGCAACTTTCACTAAATTTTGGGAGGTTAGCTTCACAAAAATCGGGTCCTGAGGTCGATGCAATCATCGACAGTTTTTAAAAAATGATGTTCTGTATAGTACTATAGAAGGCCATTGCCAATAGCGATGGAGAGTTAAAAAATGGGGTTTTCGCCATTGAAATAGCTGATTTATAAAAATGCCACTGGCTACCTTGGGAAAGGAAAAAAATTTTGAAACGATTACAGGCGCTTATTCTGAGTAAGTTAAGCGATACCAGAACTCAATTTGATTGGCGTCTGCGCCAATCAAAAGGTGTACTGGGAAAGAATGTAATCGTGCTTGCTGGTGTAACACCAATTCGGGTGAGCCAAGTGCTTAGCTATATTTTTATATGTCTTACTTTGGCATCTACTGCATATTGGTTGATGCATATTTTACAAATTCCGAGTCCAGCAGATAGCGTACTAAAGAATTTCAAAGGTACTACTTTGTATACCAACCAAAATATTAATACAAGCTATCCCCTTTTTGGTAGTAAACCTATTGGCACAGACAATATTATTTTGCGCGGAGTAGTCGTTACTGAAAAAAATAAGGGCGGCATTTACCAAGGCTTCGCTCTATTTGATATTGATGGCAAACCAACCGGCGCGATCGCTGTTGGGGAAATGATGGGTAGAGGACTTGCATTACAAGCAATAGACCCTGAAACAGCAACCTTGCTATACCAAGGAAAAGAAATGAACTTTTCTATCCAAAAGAGTAAAAAAGAAAAGACTCCTTCAAGTAGGGATTCAGAAATGAATAAATCCAGAAACTAGAATTGATAGAAATAAATAGCCCATGTTCAATATGCAATTAAATATTCGAAATAAAGAAGCAGGCTTTACCTTGATTGAAATCATGGTAGTCATTGCCATCATCGGCATCTTAGCCACCTTGATTGTTCCTCGAATCATGGGGCGTCCTGATGAGGCTCGCGCTACCGCTGCAAAACATGACATCGGCACCATTAATCAAGCACTTAAATTGTATCGTTTAGATATTGGTCGCTACCCCAGCACTGAGCAAGGTCTAAATGCACTGGTTACCAGGCCCAGCGCAGAACCAGTTCCCCAGAACTGGAAAACTGGTGGTTATCTAGACTCATTGCCGAATGATCCATGGGGACATCCCTATCAATATGCCAATCCAGGAACTAAAGGTGAGATTGATATCTATAGTTACGGGGCAGATAAAAAACCAGGCGGCACTGGTGCAGATGCAGATATTGGTATCTAAAGAAGAGAAAGTAAATTCTCTATCAGCTCCCTCTGTAGAAGGTGGCTTTTCTTTAATTGAGATGTTGCTAGTATTAACAGTTGTAGCCATCTTATTAACTGTTGCTGTATTGGCTATACCAAATCATGATGAGCGTAATTGGCGAAATAATTTAGATCAATTAGTCGCATCACTCAATGCTGCTCAGGATGAAAGCCAGATCACAGGTATTCCAATGCGAGCCGAGATTAATGAATCAGGATGGCGCTTTAGCAAGTCCGATCCTATGGCTCAAGCTAAAGATTCTAATCAGCCCCCCACCTTTATTCCTGATGCCTATAAAGCCCACGCCTGGTCAAAAGCAGTCATTATTGAACCATTGCAACTGAATTTGGGTGCTGAATATGTCGCCGAAGCAATGCGTACCTCAATACAGCAAGAGAAACGCTCAGCAACTTTAATACGCTCTAGCAATGGCCACTTCAACTGGTCTTCACCATGAATCAAAAGGTGCTTCAAGAAAAGAATGGATTTGCCCTGATTGAAGTTCTAGTGGGCATGATGGTGTTGAGTATTGGGCTGATTGCAGCCCTTCGAGCTGTGGCACTGAGTGCAGATACGCAATTTGCAGTAACTCAGCGGACGATGGCCATCTGGAGTGCCGATAATGCCTTAAATGAAATTCGGATGAATCGAGTTTGGCCAGAAGTAGGTACAAGCACTTTTAGCTGTCCTCAAGCCAACTTGGTATTAGTTTGCCAACGCAAGGTCATCGATACGCCTAACCCCTCTTTTAGACGGGTAGAGATAACTGTTTTTATGGCCGATCAAGCTAACAGCACCCAAGTCAATGGCCCCCGTCTAGCATGGTTAGTAACAGTCGTTCCCAACCTAAACGCTGGTGCCTTATGAAGCAAAAGACAGTAACAGCAGCTGATGCTGGCTTTACTCTGATTGAGGTGATGGTAGCCATGATCATCATGGCTGTTGTTGGGCTCCTCGCCTGGCAAGGTATGGATGCCATGCTCCGCAGCAAAGAAAATATCGAGGGACGAGCTAAACAAGATGCAGTGTATTTTCAATTAGTGCGCCAATTCGAGCGCGACTGCCAAGAAATGATACCGAGCGCCGAATTAAATGTTCCACAGTATTCTACTGGAGCAAAGAATATCTGGTGGTTACGTCAGCACAATGAGACTAAACAAACCAGTTGGGTAGTAATTGGTTATGGAGTGACCCCAATGGGTCTACAACGATGGATAAGTCGCCCACTGACTAATAAGTCAGATGCCTTGGCAATATGGCAACCATTCATACGAGATCCTGATCTCACTTCAAGCGATATGAAAATCAGCCTTGAGGTGCCAGAAATTATTACCCAACAGATCAGCGTCATTACCAATGCACCATTACCAGGTAAAGGTGTGGACACACCTTTTTTTGCTGGGCTCAATATACGCTGGGGACTGAAAAACCTTCCTTTTCCTATTACTAGATCGTGTTTAGCTGGTGCGAGTCTATAAAATGATCGATCCTAATACACCGCTTCCACCTCAGACAGAGAGAGGCTCTGCAACAGTGACAGCGCTGATTGTGGTTGGAGTCGCAGCAGTTGTGATCACCAGTTTGATATGGCGCCAACAATTACAAATTCGCAATATCGAAACCACTCGTGACAAAACCCAAGCGCAATGGCTACAACACGGCATGATCGATTTTGCGAGACTCGTATTAGCCCAAGATTTACGTACAAGCCAAGCCGATCATTTGGGAGAGGCTTGGTCTCTTCCCTTAAGCGATAGCAAAGTAGCCGATTTTTTAAAGAATGTTGACATCCCAGATGAACTGCAAGCTGTGACAGTCAATGGTGGAATAACAGACGCACAAGGTTTATTCAACCTGACCAATCTTTGGAATGCTAATTTCCAAAGTAATGCTAATGGCGTACTTGCCTATTCACGACTACTTTCTGCCTTAGGCTTCAATTCCAATCTAGCACAACAAACCGCTCAAATAGTTCAAGAAAGGCAGATGGCATTAAATGACGTTAGCGACTTAATAGGTATACCCGGTTATAGCGTGGCAATGATTCAAACATTACGTTCCTATGTATCAGTGTTACCGAACCCCACCACCATCAATATCAATACCGCTCCAGCCGAGGTCTTGATGGCTGCCTTTGCTGGCTTAACCCGCTCTTCAGCAAATAGTATTGTGCAAAATCGATCTGGCTCGCCCGCTAAAAGTTTGACGGATATCAATAGCCTTTTAATGCGCTCTGGCGCAGGATCTAGTGTGACGGTAGATGCAAGTCTAGTAAATATTAATTCTCAGTATTGGCTTGCATCTTCT
>CAJARE010000010.1 GCA_903944255.1 uncultured beta proteobacterium | reverse complement strand
TGTTTCATCATGGTCTTATCTCTAAATTCAGGGGAATCAATTACAGTTTTTTCAAAATTGAGGCTGCATCGCTCACTTCAAACTTACCAGGAGCTTCGCGATCTAGGCTTTTCACGACGCCATCTTCAACAATCATGGCATAACGATCTGAGCGCACACCTAAACCACGGGCCATTAAATCCAACTCCAAGCCCATTTTTTTAGTGAACTCGCCACTGCCGTCACCCATCATGCGAATTTTTTTTCCGACCTTTTGATCTCGTCCCCATGCACCCATCACAAATGGGTCATTTACAGAAATACACCAAATCTCATCGACTCCTTTTGCTTTGATTGCATCGTAGTGCTCAACATATCCAGGAACATGTTTAGCAGAGCAGGTTGGCGTGAATGCGCCTGGCAAAGCAAAAATAACAATCTTTTTACCAGCAACTAATTTATCAACTTCAAAAGCATTAGGGCCTAAGGTGCAGCCCTCGCTCTCTTCATTAAAAAATTCATACAAAGTAGCGTTAGGTAGTTTTTGTCCAACAGCAATCATGACATCTCCAATAAGTAGTTGTTAGTTAGTATGCCAACGCAAGCGCGGGGATTCGTCGTCCGGAGGGGCGCCCGCGCTGGCATTTCGCAACTATCTATTGTATTGAGCAGTCGATTAATCTGCTTGCTTACGTAAAAAGGCTGGAATCTCATAGTAATCAGCCCCTTTATCCAACATAGTCTTTGCTTGAGGAGAGCTATCTGCACCTAAAGTCGGGGCAGGAGAAGCCTCACGGGAGCTACGGAAAACCCGTGGCAAATCATATTGGCTGTAATCAACACTGCCGGCACCAGCAGATTGAGTAGGCAAGGAAGATAAACCTCCAGCCATAGCAGCACTGGTGCCCATAGAAGAGTCCATGCCAACCTTGCTCATGGCAGCAGAAGGACTAGCAGGGGCAAAACTATTGAGATCGGCCATAGTTGGCATTGCATCATGCGTACCAGTAGCCTGTCTCCAAACTACTTCTGGTTGATGAGCTTGACGTGCTTGTGGATTATTCAATCCAGTTGCAACAACTGTCACACGAAGAGCATCACCCAAGCTCTCGTCATATACCGTACCAAAAATCACTGTTGCATCATCAGCGGCATAACCACGAATAGCGGCCATTACTTCACGTGTTTCTGATAACTTCAATGAACGGCTTGCAGTAATGTTCACCAACACACCGCGTGCACCTGATAAATCAACACCTTCAAGTAATGGTGAGGCAACCGCAGCTTCTGCAGCTAAACGTGCACGATCCATGCCCGATACAGTTGCAGTGCCCATCATGGCTTTACCTTGCTCGCCCATGACAGTTTTCACGTCCTCAAAGTCAACGTTAATTAAACCTTGAACATTGATGATTTCTGCAATACCAGAAACAGCGTTATGCAAGACGTCATCTGCACAAGCAAAGGCCTTATCAAACTCAGCATCCTCGCCCATTACTTCAAACAACTTCTCATTTAGCACCACAATTAAAGAGTCTACATATGATTCAAGCTCAGAAGCACCCTGCTCTGCTACCTTTAAACGTTTCACACCCTCAAAGTCAAATGGCTTGCTAATCACGCCGACAGTAAGAATGCCCATTTCTTTTGCTACCTGTGCCACAATCGGAGCAGCCCCAGTACCTGTACCGCCACCCATACCAGCAGTAATAAATACCATATGAGCCCCTTGCAATGCATCAGCTATACGATCACGTGCTTCGATAGCCGAAGAGGCACCAATCTCAGGTTTTGCACCGGCACCCAATCCGCTAGAGCCCAGTTGCAAATTCACAGATGCATCTGAACGCTGTAAAGCGCCTGCATCGGTGTTCATGCAAATAAACTCTACGCCACTCACTCCGCGACGGATCATATGCTGAACGGCATTGCCGCCAGCGCCACCAACTCCAACCACTTTAATCATGGTTTTGCCAGCAGTATCTTGATCTAACATTTCAAATTCCATATACCCTCCTAGGTAATTAACTTACTACATTGACGACGACGAAAAAAACTTAAAAATTTCCTGCAAACCATTCCTTCATGCGCGAGATAACACCTTGAAGCGCGCCTGACTGAGAAACACGACGACCCCGCAATAACTGCGCTTGACCTTCCATCAACAACCCAAGGCTGGTAGCGTAGCGGGGGCTACGTAAAACTTCATGTAAATGACCACGATATTCAGGAGTGCCAATACGAGCGGGCCTTAAGAACACTTGCTCTGCTAACTCGACCATTCCGGGCATTAAAGAGGTGCCCCCGGTCAGCACAATTCCAGAAGAAACCATATCTTCATAGCCAGAGTCGCGAACAACGCCTCTAACCAAAGTAAATAGCTCTTCAACGCGAGGCTCGATCACGGCAGCCAATGCTTGCTTAGACATCGGACGAGGCTCACGATCACCCACACCTGGTACATCAATCATTGCAATAGGATCAGCCATCTCTTGACGCGCGATTCCATGAGCAATTTTCAAATCTTCTGCCTCAATCGTTGGGGTGCGCAATGCCATTGCAATGTCATTGGTAATTTGATCACCAGCAATTGGAATCACTGCGGTATGACGAATAGAGCCTTGACAATAAATTGCAATATCGGTCGTTCCTCCACCAATATCGACCAAGACAACGCCGAGCTCTTTCTCATCATCAGTCAATACAGCCAAGCTAGATGCCAAAGGCTGCAAAATTAAATCATTCACCTCTAAACCACAGCGACGTACACACTTCACAATATTTTGTGCAGCACTCACCGCACCAGTCACAATGTGTACCTTCACCTCTAAGCGTAGACCACTCATACCAATTGGCTCGCGGACATCCTCTTGGCCGTCAATAATGAATTCTTGAACCAAGATATGAAGAATCTGTTGATCCGTTGGAATATTGATTGCTTTTGCAGTTTCCAAAACGCGCTCTACGTCACTTTGACCAACCTCTTTATCTCGAATCGCAACCATGCCACTAGAGTTAAAGCTCACAATATGATTTCCAGCAATACCGGTAAAGACCTGAACAATCTGACGATCAGCCATGACCTCGGCCTCTTCTAGAGCTTTCTGAATAGACTGAACAGTTGCTTCAATATTGACAACAACGCCTTTCTTTAAACCCTTAGAGGCAGTCTGACCAACACCCACGACGTTAAATTGACCATCAGGAGCTAATTCGGCAACCAAGGCAACCACTTTGGATGTACCAATATCTAAACCGACCAGTAGATCGCGATTATCTTTACTCATTCCGATTCCTCATTGCTTCTGCTCACTTTTTTTCCCATCAACATCACTCTTTTTTAGGCTGGTAGCAGCTAAATGAACTGCAAAGCCATTCGCATAACGCAAGTCCACCGCATCCACGCGATTTCCCCACTTCTCTTGTACTTGTGGCCAATACTTAAATAAACGCGCTACCCGCTCTTCCGTTAAGTTCTTGTCGGAACTTTCCTCATCACGCCCAAATTCCACCTTCATACCATTGGATAATTTGACATGCCAGGCATAGCGTTCAGTCAGCGCTAAACTTTTTACTTCTACACCCCATGGCTTAAACCAAGCCGTAGCTTTGTCATAAAGGTTCATCACTTCTTTACCAGCATCAGCTGGCCCATAAAAATCAATCAGATGAACTTCATCACTAATTTCAGATGCACGGCCTGCAAATAATTCGCCATAGGTGTTCATCAAGGTATGGCTATCTGCCCCGCCCCATGTACCAAATGGCTTTTGTTCTTCAATACTGACTACTAAACCATTTGGCCAGACGCGGCGTACATTAGCGTGGCGCACCCAAGGCATACTTTCGAATCCGCGCTTGACGTCTTCTAAGCGCACACTAAAGAAATTTCCCTGAACAGTCGCAAGCACTTGCTGTTTCACAATCGGCTTATTAATATGTTTTAGAGTTTGTCCAGTAACCGGCTCAATTTGAATTTGCTTCAACACGAATACAGGGCGCTGACTCAGCCACACCAAAATTCCAACCACCATCATTACTGCAAAACAACGCATCAAGAAACGGCTAAGGCTTTTCATTCGCTCGGGATGGTTCCAGAGCGGAGACATGATGACAGAGAAGATATCTCCGAAGCGGTCTAAAAGAGTACTCATGTGCTAGCACTCTCCTTTTGCTGCATAGTTTGGCTCAGTAACCACAACACCAAATCTGCATAAACCACACCCGCTGTTTTGGCTGCCATCGGCACCAATGAATGAGATGTCATACCCGGAGAAGTATTCATCTCCAATAAGTAAGGTTTACCTGTCTTCTGATCAAGCATCACATCAGCTCGGCCCCAAGTACGACATCCCAAAGCTTTGTAAGCTAATAAAGCTAAAGCTTGAACTTGGGCATTCACTTCTGGCGCAAGCCCGGTAGGACAGAGATACTGAGTCTCATCCGAAAAATACTTATTGTGAAAATCGTAATTAGCTTGTGGTGGAATAATTTTGATTACTGGCAATGCCTCTGCTGTATCGCCCTGGCCAACCAAGGGACAAGTTAATTCATCACCAATAATGCAAGTCTCAGCAATCACCTTCTTATCTAGTCCTGCTGCTAATTGATAAGCAGCAGGCAACTCATCTACAGACTTTACTTTAGTTAAGCCGAGTGATGATCCCTCATGCGCAGGTTTGACAATTAGCGGCAGGCCTAATTTTTTAACTACTGCAGACCAATCACTAGCTGGAGTCAGCTCTTCAAATTCAGGGGTAGATAAACCATTGCTGATCCAAATTTGCTTAGTTGCAATTTTATCAATCGCCAAAGCTGATGCTAAGACACCGCTACCGGTATAGGGCAGATTAAGCAATTCTAATAAGCCTTGAATCGTCCCATCTTCACCATATCGGCCATGCAAAGCAATAAATACCCTATCAAATTTTTCTTTGCCTAATTCTGTTGGGCACCTTAAGCCTGTATCAAAGTCATGGGCATCGACACCCTTAGCTCGCAATGCTTCTAAAACGCCATTACCAGACATCAGTGAAATTTCTCGCTCACCAGAGCGCCCACCTAAAAGAACGCCGACTCGGCCTAAAGATTTGACATCTAAATTGGCTAACTGCGCCTGAACACGTTGGCCCCAATCCATCAGCTGCTTAGACATGCTTTGCCTCCACCAGCGTATAGGGCAAAGTAGAAATAGAGCCTGCTCCCATCGCAATCAAGACATCACCATCTTTTAGAACTTCACTTAACTTTTCAGGCATCTCGCCAATATTGGCTGCAAATACGACTGCAGCAGAATCGAGTGCTGCCTTTGAGTTCCGATCTTCAGCCAGCGCTGCCTTCATGAGACTCTTACCATCAGCACCAGGAATTTTTGCCTCGCCTGCTGGATATACTTCAGTTAATACCAAAGCATCAAAATTTCTCAGTACTTGTACAAACTCGCCAAAACAATCACGCGTTCTTGTGAATCGATGTGGCTGAAATGCCAGTACTAAACGACGGCCTGGAAATGCCCCTCTTGCAGCGGCTAAGGTAGCTGCCATCTCTACTGGGTGATGACCATAGTCATCAATTAATGTAAAGCTACCTCCAGCGAGTAAAGGAATTTCGCCATGGCGCTGGAAGCGTCGACCTACCCCACCAAACTGAGATAAAGCCTTAGTAATAGCTTCATCACTCACGCCTAGCTCAGTCGCAATGCCAATTGCAGCTAAAGCATTTTGAACATTATGTAAGCCTGGTAAATTTAAAGTGATATTGAGTGGGCCCGGCTTGTTACCATGTCGACGCACTGTCCGTCGTTCCACTGTGAAATGCATTTTTGTTCCATCGGCGCGAATATTACTAGCACGAATATCTGCGTCGTCTGATAGTCCATAACGTAATATTGGCTGCGAAACAAAAGGAATAATGTCGCGGACATTAGCATCATCAATACACAGTACCGCTACCCCATAAAAAGGCATGCGCTGAATAAATTGCACAAATGCCTGCTTCAACCTAGCCATATCGTGCTGATAGGTATCCATATGATCAGCATCAATATTAGTCACCACCTCCATTGCTGGAAATAGTTGCAAAAATGATGCATCTGATTCATCCGCCTCTACAACAATGAAATCGCCTTGCCCCAAGCGTGCATTAGCACCAGCAGAATTGAGTTTGCCACCAATCACAAAGGTTGGATCTAAACCACCTTCAGCCAATACTGACGCAACCAAACTAGTCGTTGTGGTCTTTCCATGCGTTCCCGCAATCGCAATTCCTTGTTTTAAGCGCATCAACTCGCCCAGCATGACTGCGCGTTGAATAACCGGAATTTTTGCTGCTCGTGCTGCCAATACTTCTGGGTTATTTCCAGCTACAGCAGTTGATATCACGACAGCTTCTGCTGTTCCAATATTTTTTGGGTCATGCCCAATATGAATAACAGCGCCTAATTCTTGAAGGCGTTTAGTAGTAGCACTTTCAGCTAAATCTGAGCCAGAAACTTGATACCCCAAATTCAATAAGACCTCTGCGATACCGCTCATGCCCGCACCACCAATGCCGACAAAATGAATTTGCTGAACGATATGCTTCATACGCCCACTCCCGCACAATTTGCACAAACCTCGGCAACTCGTTGAGTCGCGTGCGGCTTAGATAAAGCATGGGCACGCAAAGCCATCGCTTTGAGATCAGAGCGATTTATATTTTGAATCATTAATGCCAAATCCTGAGCATTGAGCAATGGCTGTGGTAACAATATTGCGGCATCTGCATCCGACAAAAATTTTGCATTAGCAGTTTGATGATCATCAATCGCATATGGAAATGGCACCAAACAAGATGCAACGCCACAGGCAGCTAACTCAGAAACAGTCATTGCCCCTGAGCGACAAATGACTAAATCTGCTTGAGCATATGCCGCTGGCATATCGTCAATAAAAGGGCGAATATCCGCCGTAACACCCAACTGCTCATAGCGAACTTGTAATTCCGCCAAATGCTTATCGCCTGCCTGGTGGATTATCTTGGGCCGATCTTTTATAGGAATCAATGCCAAAGCTGCTGGAATATTTTCATTTAAAGCTGCAGCACCCAAACTTCCACCAACAACCAAAATCGATAAGGGGCCTTGCCGCTCTTCGTAACGTAATGCTGGCAAAGGGATGTGATCAAACTCTTCACGTATAGGGTTGCCAACCCACTCTGCAGAGTGAATCGTGTCTGGAAATCCTGTTAAAACTCGCATCGCAATGTTGGCCAGAGCACGATTTGCACTACCAGCAACCGAATTAGATTCGTGTAAAACCAAGGGGCGCTTTAATAATTTAGTGACCAAGCCGCCAGGGAAAGTAATATAGCCGCCCATACCTAAAACGACACTCGGTTTAAGGCGGCGCATAATTTTCCAACTTTGAAAACAAGCTCGCATCAAATTCATTGGCAGCATCAGTTTGGCCTTGATCCCTTTGCCCCGTAAGCCACCAAAATCTACTGATTCAAAAGGAAAATCGCAGGATTTCACCAGGCGGTACTCCATCCCATTACGATTTCCCAACCAAGCCACATGCCAGCCACAGATCCGCAAATATTCAGCGACGGCAAGGCCTGGGAAAATATGTCCCCCAGTACCGCCAGCCATCACCAGAATTGAGGGTTTTGTCACAACTTCCCTCCACGCATCAAAATCCGATTCTCATAATCAATCCGAAGCAACATGGCGATTGCTACCGCATTCATCAAAATTCCTGAACCGCCATAGCTGACTAATGGCAATGTCAAACCTTTGGTTGGTAATAGGCCTAGGTTCACACCCATATTGATAAACGCTTGCCAACCAATCCAAATTGCAACGCCTTTTGCTGCTAGACCAGCAAAGCTTCGATCCAATTGCAAAGCTGTACGACCAATCATGAAAGCACGCCGAACAATCCAATAAAAGAGGAAGATCACTACTACTACGCCTACAAAGCCAAGCTCCTCTCCAATCACAGCCATGATGAAATCAGTATGGGCCTCTGGCAGGTAATGCAGTTTCTCTACACTTCCACCGAGCCCTGTACCAAACCATTCCCCCCGGCCAAATGCCATTAGCGAATGCGTTAATTGATACCCCTTATTTGCAGCGTTATCCACTTGCCATGGATCCATAAAAGCAAGCATTCGTCCACGACGAAACGGCGACAGAGCAATCATGATTGCCACGCTTAAAAAGCCGACCACAATGAGGCCGCCAAATAATTTGGCATTGATTCCGCCTAAAAATAAAATTCCAAATGCTATTAAGGCTATCACCACCAGGGCACCCATATCAGGCTCAGCCATTAGCAAGCCACCAACCAAAGCGACTGCTACACCCATTGGTAACATGCCTTTTACAAATGAGTGCAGATACTCTTGGCGCTGCACGGTGTAACTTGCAGCAAAGATTACTGCAGCAAACTTCATTAACTCTGAAGGTTGAAAATTCAGGGGACCCAACATAATCCAACGTTTGGCGCCATTAACGCCTTTACCAATGCCAGGAATGAGAACAGCAATTAAAAGCAGAACAGTTAATCCAAAAATGAGCGGTGAATATCGATCCCAAACCCTTGTAGGAATCTTAAATACCCAAATTGCCACACCGATAGCAATGCTCAAAGAGATGAGGTGGCGTATCAAGAAGAAATTGCTGCTGTAATTGGCATATTTTGGGCCATCAGCCAAAGTAATTGAGGCTGAATACACCATTACTAAACCAATCAATGCTAATGATAAAACTGCCCAAACTAGTAACTGGTCATAATCCATCATGCGTGAACGAGTTTGCTCTACACCAGATACGGCGTCTCTTAAGCCGCTGCGGAAATTATCAATGCCGCCCCTTGAGAAACTCCAGAATCGGTTGAGGCCCATACGATTTTCAGGAAATAGTTTTTCTCTTAAGCTCATACTTGAACTCCTTCAAGGCGCATACTCAATTCTTCAACTTCAGAGAAAAATACTTCAGCGCGCTCAACGTAATCACGAAATTGATCAAAGCTCGCACAGGCAGGCGATAGCAAAACAAGATCGCCCGATTGGGCTTGTCTAGCAACTGCTTGAACTGCAGCTTTCAAGGTACTGCTATTAGTACATGGCACTTGTTCACTGAGGGCTTCAGCAATTTTCCCTGCATCTTGGCCAATTAAGAAGGCACCCTTGACAAAGCGTAATGCAGGTTCGCGCAATGGGCTAAAGTCTTGACTTTTTCCATCACCACCAGCAATCAACCAAATTCGCTTGCCAGCCGCACTATTTCCCAAGCCGTTTAGTGCCGCAACAGTTGCACCCACATTTGTACCCTTACTGTCATCGATATATTCGACATCATTGACAATCGCGATACTTTGAACGCGATGGGGCTCCCCATGGTAATCACGTAAACCATGTAACAAAATATTCATGGGTAAATGAGCTGCTCTAGCTAAAGCTAATGCAGCAAGGGCATTTAATGCATTGTGACGTCCACGAATACGCAGTGCATCAGCCGGTATTAAGCGCTTCAAACGCAAAGGCTCATCTTCTTCTACAGCAGTACTCTTACGACGACGCCTAGGCTTTAGCTCAATATCTTCATCAATCTCAGCCCATACCAGCCAATCAATCCCTCCAGCGCGCAAGTCATGCTCGATACCAAATGCACCTTGCTCATCAGGTTGATTTGCACCAAAGGTCAGTATGGAGCGCTTCGCTTTTTGATCCTCAGAAAGCAATCCCATTACCAAAGGATCATCACGATTTAAGATGCAAATTGTGTCATCACCAAATATTTTGGCCTTTGCATCCGCATACGACGACATATCGCCATGCCAATCTAAGTGGTCTTGGGAAAGGTTAAGAACAGTGGCAGCAGTAGCATTTAAAGTAGAGGTGTAAACCAACTGGAAGCTCGATAACTCCAACACCCAAATATCAGGCATATCTTCTAGCTGATCGGACTGATCCAAACAAGACATTAATTTTTCTAAAGCTGCTGGACTGATATTTCCTGCTACCGCCACCTTCTTACCAGCTCGCTCACACAATTGACCTGTAAGTGCAGTAGTTGTTGTCTTACCGTTTGTCCCAGTAATGGCGAGCACTGTTGATGCATAAGATGAGTTGCGTGCTAAGGCCATACGCTCAAGAGCAGCTAGTGCACGGGCAAAAAACTCAATCTCACTCCAAACATCTACTCTAGATTTTCTAGCTTTTACTAAAAATGATTGGGTTGGTTCTTTTAATGGAGACAATCCCGGACTGATGCCAATCACATCAATATCAGCCAAGCAGTCATCGACTAAAGGTCCAAATTGAATATCTTTAAGACCAGCAAACTTTAACTCCTCTAACCAGGCATTTTGCGTATCGGTAAATTTAGACTGATCTCGAGTATCGGCGAAACGAACAGAAGCGCCATTTCGTAAGCACCATTTAGCCATGGCAACACCAGACTCTCCGAGACCTAAGATTAAAAAACGCTTGGGCGCTTCATAGCCAGCATTCGTTATTGCAGTAGGATTTGCGAAAGTATTTTCTAAATTAAGCATATTTACTTTTGGCTCACCGTAATTTCAGGCTAGATAAGCCAATTAAAACTAATAGGATGGTGATAATCCAGAAACGAACCACGACTTGTGTTTCTTTCCAGCCACCTAACTCAAAGTGATGGTGTAAAGGAGCCATCCGAAAAATACGGCGTCCCTCACCAAAGCGTTTCTTGGTAAATTTGAACCAGAGCACTTGCAACATGACAGAAAGTGTTTCAGCCACAAAAATGCCGCCCATCACAAATAGAACTATTTCTTGTCGAACGATGATTGCGATGGTTCCCAGTGCGCCGCCAAGAGCCAAGGCACCAACGTCGCCCATAAATACCTGTGCTGGATGCGCGTTGTACCAAAGGAAAGCTAAACCCGCTCCACCCATGGCGCCACAAAAGATCAATAACTCACCAGCGCCAGGAATATATGGAAACAATAAATACTTCGCATAGATTGCATTACCCATTACATAAGCAAACGCTCCCAATGCTGCACCTACTAAGATCACAGGCATGATGACTAGGCCATCTAAACCATCTGTCAGATTAACTGCATTGCTACTTCCCACAATCACTAAGTAACTCAAGATAATAAAGCCCATCATTCCTAGTGGATAACTCACCTCTTTCATAAAGGGTAAGAGCAAATTTGTTTTAGCGGGCAGATCTAAGGCAAAGCCACTCTTTAGCCAATCGTAAAAAAGTTGCAATACTTTCAGGTTATTTACCTCTGAAACTGAAAAGGCTAAATAGATTGCGGCGAATAAACCAATAAGGGTCTGCCACATAAATTTTTCTCTTGAAGGCATTCCTTTGGGATCTTTGTGAGTAACCTTGCGATAGTCATCTACCCAACCAATCAGACCAAATCCAAACGTCACAATCATTACAATCCAAATAAAACGATTACTCAGATCGGCCCATAACATGCAAGAAACAAAAATGCCGATCAAGATTAATACGCCACCCATCGTAGGTGTGCCTGACTTAACTAAATGTGTCTGTGGTCCATCGTTGCGAACTGCTTGACCCATCTTCAAAGCAGTCAATTTACGAATCACCCAAGGGCCTGCTGCTAAGCCAATTAATAGTGCAGTCACTGTTGCAAGCACTGCTCTGAAAGTAATGTAATTAAAGACCCTAAAGAATCCAAAATCATCCTGTAACCATTGCGCCAAGATTAAGAGCATGCCTTAGCCTCCTCTAACAAGGCTTGTACTACACGCTCCATACGCATAAAACGAGAACCTTTAACTAAAATATTCAAATGCCGATTGCCATGAGCTATCTGTCCCTGCAATTCATTTCTTAATTGCGCAATGAGCAGGTCCATGTCTACAAAATGTAATGAGCTAGTCGTTAGTGAGAGGGTTTTCTTGGTATCTTCGAAACCAGCAATCGCAAACTGACATTGTTCACCTAGGGTAAATAACTTATTGACTCCCTGCGCGGCAGCATAAGCCCCTACTTCTCGATGAAATTCTGGGCCCTGATTACCTACTTCACCCATATCACCCAGAATTAACCAAGAGCTGTTTCCACTTTGCTTTAAAGCATCAATTGCAGCTCTTACTGAATCGGGATTTGCGTTATAACTGTCGTCAATCAAGGTGTAATTACTATCAATATGCTTAGCCTGCATGCGGCCATTGACGGGTAAAAACGCTTCAAGTCCTTGTTTGATTTTCTCAAGACTCACTCCAGCGGCTAAGGCGACAGCACTGGCTGCTAAAGCATTGCGAACGTTATGACTGCCTAAGGTATTGAGACGAATCTGCAAGACCCCCTGCTCTGTTTGTATTTGCACTTGACCATCACTTAAAAGACGCCCAGTAACGGAAGCCTTTACAGCAGATGAGCCAGATAACAATACAAAATCGATTATCTTTCTACCGGCAGCAGCCTTATGCCACACCTCAGCAAATTCTGAGTCAGCTGGAAAAACTGCTACCCCGTCTTTTGGTAAAGCTTTAATTGCAGCAGAATGCTCTTCGGCAACCGCAGCTACTGTTGCCATAAATTCTTGATGTTCACGTTGCGCGTTATTAATCAGAGCAATATTGGCTTGTGCAATCGCAGCCAATACAGCCGTCTCGCCTGGATGATTCATTCCTAGCTCTACCACTGCGAGGCGATCAGTCGAGCGTAATTTTAATAAGGTGAGTGGTAGCCCAATCTCATTATTGAGATTGCCATTTGTGACTAAGGTGCAATCTTCACCAACCGCTGCCTTGAAAATTGAAGCAATCATTTCCTTTACTGTAGTCTTGCCATTGCTACCGGTAACCAGAACTAATGGAATTCGATGCTTTGCACGCCATGCTGCAGCTAACTCTCCCAAGCCAATTCTGGTATCGGGTACACAGATTGCTGCTAAATCTGCTGGACATTTATCTTGCTGACTAATCAGCACTCCGCCTACACCTGCTTTAGCTACATCAGATAAAAAATCATGGGCATCAAAACGCTCACCCGCTAGGGCAACAAATAATTCACCTACTTCAATTTGGCGACTATCTGTACCTACTCTAGAAATCATGATCTGTTCTGCTGCGATTTCAGAACTATTCATCAGCGTGCTGCCTGGGAGCATGGCCTGCACTTGCGCAAGGGTTGTCATCAAACTCCACCCCCCGCTGCTAAGAGAATATGCTCTTGATCAGAAAAATCGAATTTTTTACCGCCAATTTCCTGTGAAGTTTCATGACCTTTACCTGCTACCAAGACAATGTCATGCTTATCAGCATGACGAACGGCAGCCATAATGGCAGCTGCACGATCCGCCAACATTTGAATATTCTGCGCATCGTGACTCATACCGGCACGAATCATCTTCATGATTTCCAAAGGATCTTCGGAGCGAGGGTTGTCGCTAGTAATAATGACGTGATCTGCAAGGTGCTCTGCTACAGCACCCATTTGTGGACGCTTGCCAAGATCGCGATCACCGCCACAACCAAACACACACCAAATTTTTCCTGATCGCTGTTCTGCAATTGGGCGAATCGCTAGTAGAGTCTTTTGTAAAGCATCAGGAGTATGTGCATAGTCCACCACGACTAATAAAGCTTCAGATTTATTACCCTTACTAAGCGGTATGAGCTCCATGCGACCCGGAACAGGACGAAGTTTCTCAATACATTTACTTGCTTCATCGCTGGTCAGACCTTGCGCTAGCAATACAGCCCAGACAGCTAAAGCATTACTTAAATTAAATTCCCCGATCACTGGAATATGAAGCGTATTTTCACTCACACCTTGATGCACAAATAGCGCGTCATACCCAACGCCATAGAGAACACTATCTTTTGCATAGATTCGCTGTAAGTGCTCGCCAAATTTTTCAAAGCCCTTTAAAGCTTCTTTACTTAAAGCATAAGCCCACACCTTGATAGTGCCTTTTGCCAGAAGCTTCATTCCCAGCTCACGACCAAATGCGTCATCAAAGTTTATAACGGCATGTTCTAAACCAGCAAACTGAAATAGCTTAGCTTTTGCTTCAGCATAATTAGCCATACTGCCGTGGTAATCCAAATGGTCCTGCGTCAGATTTGTAAACACCGCACAATTGAATTGTGTACCGGCAATACGTCCTTGTTCTAAAGCATGAGAAGAAGCTTCCATTACCACTTGTTTCGCACCTGCACTCAATAGTTCATGCAACTGTGTTTGAAGCTTTGGAGCATCAGGGGTGGTATACCCAGTCTGCAATAACGACCCCACAAAACCTGTACCCAAAGTACCCAACACAGCAGTGCGATGATGAGGGCCATCAAGAGCCGATGCTAGCCACTGGGTAATACTCGTCTTACCATTGGTGCCGGTGACACCAATCATTTGAAGTTTCTGGCTAGGATAGCCATACCATTGGGCACAAATCTCGCCCGCCTTAGCTGCGAGATTTTCAACTGCTACACATTGTGGATGACCCAAATATTGAGCTCCAACATCAGCAGGATCAAACACAACGGCTGCCGCACCATTTGCTAGAGCCGCATCAATATATTGACGACCATCCCTCAGAGCATTTCCATGACCTACTGGATAGGCAAAAAAGATATCGCCAGGCTGTATCTGACGACTATCCGCACTTACCTTTGCAGAGGTATTTGCTAGGCTGTGTAAGAGTTCAGTCAAGTGATTGGGTTCTATATTCAATGCTGCACTCATCTTTTCAGAACCACATGTTGAGTTTGTACATTAGCAGCACGAATTTCTTCGGGCGCTTTATCTTGCAATACCATCTGTCTTACTTTGGCATCAGGCAATACATTCAAGGTATGAAGTGTTTCGCTAACAATGGTCGAAAAAACCGGTGCTGCTACTTCACCGCCATAGTGACCACCTTTGGTTGGCTCATCAATCATGACTGCCACGACAATGCGAGGCGCGCTAATCGGCGCCAATCCAGCAAAGTAGGCGCGATATTTATTTCCATAACCCTTGCCGACTAACTTGTGTGCTGTCCCCGTTTTTCCACCGACACGAAAACCTTCGGCTTGCGCTTTAAGCGCTGTGCCGCCAGGCTCAGTAACTGTTTCAAGCATGCTACGCATTTCGATTGCAGTCTTAGCTGAAATAACGGGAGTGCCTGGCTTAAATTCAGGACTGCGCTCAATTGTTAATGGCACTAATTCTCCGTCACGGGCAAAGATGGTGTATGCCCTTGCCAACTGAAAGAGCGAAGAAGAGATGCCATAACCAAATGCAATACGCGCCTGATCGGATGGGACCCATTTCTTATAAGGGTGCAAAGTTCCTGCAACAGCACCAGGGAATCCAATCTTCGGAGCTTGTCCAAAACCCGCGGCCGTGTATAGATCCCACATTTCTTGTGGGCTGGTATTCATAGCCAATTTAGCAGTACCGATATTGCTAGACTTTTGAATCACTTGTGCAACTGTTAAGGTGCCATAAGGATGTGTATCTGTAATGGGTTTGGGTCCAATTAAATATTTCGCGCCAATCACCATTTGAGTATTTGGTTGCACTTGCCCTTTTTCAAGCGCCAATGAAACTGTAAAGGGTTTCATGGTTGAACCAGGCTCAAAAGTATCTGTCAGTACACGATTCCGTAATTGCTCACCCGTTAAATACTTGCGATCGTTCGGGTTATAACTAGGATAATTAGCCAATGCCAAAATTTCACCAGTCTGGGTATCTAACACTACGGCACCCCCGGCTTTAGCTTGATGCTTTTCAACCGCACTCTTCACTGCGTTATAGGCTAAATATTGGATCTTGCTATCGATAGAAAGGCTTAAGTCTTTACCATTTTGTGGCAATTGCAAGATCGCCATTTCTTCCACTACTCTACCAAGGCGATCTACGACCACTCTTCTTTGCCCCGGATGACCAGCGAGCTCTTTCTCTCTAGAAAGCTCCATTCCTTCTTGGCCGCGGTCTTCTACGTTAGTAAAGCCAACAACGTGCGCCATTGCCTCACCCTCTGGATAGAAGCGTCGATATTCGTTATTCAAACCAATACCTGGAATTTCTAACTGCTTTATTTTCTGGGCGACAGCTGGATCAACCTGACGTTTTAAGAATATTTGCTTACGCTCTTCTTTCAGCTTCTTACGTAATTCTGCCTCGCTGATTTGCAACAGATTGGCAAGCGCTTTGACTTTTTCAGCAGAAAGATCGTCTGGTACTGTGTCGTTGTAAGCAATCACAGACTTTGCTTCAAGACTTGTCGCAATGACTTGCCCATTGCGATCCAGAATTTTTCCACGACTTGCTGGTAGCTCTAATTCACGTTGCGTGCCTCGCACTCCTTTAGCTTCATAAAAAGCATTTCCTGGGCCTTGGATCCAAAACGCCCTGATCAACAACAACATGAAGACAAAGAATAAAAGGAATAGCATCAAACGCGACCGCCACATGGGCAGGCGTAAGACTAAATTAGGGGTAGTAGAAAAGCCAACCGGTCTCATTTGACTTCCTTTAGGTACAAAGTACGCTCAGGAGAGATCGATGACATACGTAATTGATTTCGTGCCACATCACGTATACGAGCTGACTTAGAAAGATTACGTTGCTCATATTCGAGACGTAACCATTCTTGATTTAATTTTCGCTCTTCAATTTGGGCGCGCTCTAGCTTAATAAATAATTTACGTGCACGTTGTTGTGCGGCCACTAGCGAAAGAGCGCAAATGACTAACAAAATAAGCAAGGTTAAGGTCGCTCGATTCATGTAACTGATCCCAAGCGCTTTTCAGCTACACGCATAATGGCCGAACGAGCACGCGGATTTTCTAAAATCTCTACCTCACTTGGCATTTTTAGTAATCTTCCATAAGTTCCTTTGAAACATACAACTGTTCCATCTGGAGGAAGATCGCATATCAT
>CAJARE010000009.1 GCA_903944255.1 uncultured beta proteobacterium | reverse complement strand
GCACGATCATGAAAAAACCAGAGGTAGGATTAGGGGTAGTCGGCAAAAAGACATTGACATAGTCTTCGCCTAACTTTGCAGTAACTTCTTTAGCTGGTATGCCAGTCTGAAAAGCAATTACCCAAGAATCTGCATGGGGATAGCGGATCAATAAGGCCTTGCTAAACGCCTGACCACTGCCAGAAAATAAAGTTGATGAAACTTGTTTAACGCTGGAATAAATTGAACGGACAATTGGAATGCGATGAACAAATTTATCCCATACTTTTAGCCACCATTGACCAGCAAAACTAATGGCAACAAGACCAGTCAGCATAATGATGGTAATCACAATCAGTATTCCAACACCTGGAATATCCCGGAAGTGCTGAACATCTGATGTAGCGCTATTTGGCAGAATCACAATGATTGCATGCATCACGGATCCGAATACGCCGTCGAGCAAACCTAGGCCCCACGAAATCACCCAAATGGTGACCGCCAATGGTGCCCAAACCAAGATGCCTGCGATAAAGTATTTTTTCATGTGTTCCGCCTAACCCGCTATTTTAGCGGTTTAGGCGCCTAAGTAGGGAGAGCTTAATAAACACCTAGGCGAATGATCAAAATTCCCACTAAAAAGCCGCCGCCAAAGAGCAAAGCGCCCACCAAAAGGCGATAGGTTCGTCTTTCCTGAATCAAAAGGGCCTTAATGAGCTCTATTTCGCCACTTTCGTCCTTTTGCTTAAGGCTAGCCTTAGCCAGGCTATCTGCCAATAAACGAGGCAAAGTTGGGAGGATTTTGGCCCACATAGGCGCTTCAGCCTTTAGGCCATCTAGTAGTCCACGCCAACCCAACTGCTTATCAATCCATTTTTCCAAGATAGGCTTAGCCGTTTTCCAGAGATCCAAATCCGGATCTAGTTGACGTGCCAAACCTTCAACATTCAATAAGGTTTTTTGTAATAAGGTCAGTTGAGGTTGAATTTCTACCTTAAAACGACGGGAGGTCTGAAAGAGGCGCATCAACACAATCCCTAAAGAAATCTCTTTCAAGGGGCGATCAAAATAGGGCTCACACACTGAACGCACTGCGCCTTCCAATTCCTCCACGCGTGTGTCGGCTGGAACCCATCCTGACTCAACATGTAATTCTGCAACGCGACGGTAGTCACGATTAAAGAAGGCCAGAAAATTCAGTGCTAAATAATTTTTATCAGACTCGCTCAGCGCCCCAACAATTCCAAAATCCAGAGAAATGAAACGGCCAAAAGTTTCAGGCTCTAAGCTAATCATGATATTGCCAGGATGCATATCTCCGTGGAAAAAACCGTACTCAAATACTTGAGTAAAAAATATCTCAACACCATCAGCGGCCAGCTTTTTAAAATCAACCCCGGCTTCACGTAACTCAGCAAGCCGCCCAATTGAAATGCCATACATTCTTTCCATCACAATGACATTGGTATGACATAAATCCCAATACATTTCGGGAATCATCAGCATTGTGGAATCTACAAAGTAACGGCGGAGCTGACTTGCATTAGCTGCTTCACGCATTAGATCTAATTCATCATGCAAATAAGTATCAAACTCAGCAACGTTTTCGCGCGGCTTCAAACGTCGCCCATCTTCTGAGCTCTTCTCAATAATTTTGGCTAAGTCATACATCAAAGCCAAATCACCTTCAATCACTGGCAAAATCCCTGGACGCAAGACCTTGATTGCTACCGCCTCCCCTTCCCACTCAGGATGCTTCTCAGTGGCACGTAATATTCCAAAATGGACTTGAGCAACTGAGGCGCTGGCAACTGGTGTTGCATCAAAGCTGATAAAGACCTCTTCAATAGACTGCCCTAGAGCCTCCTCGATTAAACGACGTGATTCCTCATTTGAAAAAGGTGGCACTTGGTCTTGTAATTTCGCCAACTCATTAGCAATATCTTCTGGTAATAAATCACGGCGGGTAGAAAGTACTTGTCCAAATTTAACGAAAATAGGACCTAATGCTTCAAGGGTTAAGCGAATGCGCTCACCTCTTGGTAAATGTTTTCCAGGAGAAATCCAACAAAGAACACTTAATAAACTACGGTAAATGCCGGGCTTTAATAGATCACGCAAAAGCGGCAGCATGCCAAAGCGCCAAGCAGTAAAGAAAATATAGCAAAGACGAGCAATTCGACGCACGGTTCTATTTAGCCTTTTGCTCTAAGAGTTGAATTCTTTTTTCGATTCGATCTACAGCATCACGCAAGTGATTTAATTCAGACTTACGAATCATGAAATCACGTTGATGTAGTAGCACTTTTTTTTCTTCACTAAGGTACTCAACTACATTGTCCCGCAAATCAATCGCTGCAGAATATGTTGTAGACATCAGGCGCTTACCCTGCTTGACCGCAAAATGGGCTGGAGCATCTCCTACAAGGCGTGCCAAGTCTTCCTCATACTCCCAGCGTAGCTGTCCTGCTAGATGTCCAATCAATTGTGCTAAATCAGCATCACCAGTAATCTTGACTGCTTTAAATGCCTGCTCACGCAAACTTCCAGAGCTGCCTGCCAAATCATTCAATGCTTTGGATGATACTTCTAAGGTCAGTGAGGGTGAGTCCACCTCCTTTAAAACTTGCAATAAACCCGTTGGTCCAATCTCACAACTGAGATCGCCCAGAGGCAGTTGAAGATGAATCGTTTTTTTAGCATGCTTTGCAAGCTGATTCATTGCCCAGGGCTCACTACTCAGAACGTGATTAATCGCTCGGCATAGAGCGCCAGTAGCAATTACATGGGTAGATGGAAAACTTGTGTTCATGAGTGTAAAAAACCCGCACTAGTGCGGGTTTTCCAATGGAAACTACCTCAAGCTTAAACTAACTGGGAGATCCCCGCCAGTACCCAGCCCCCAGGGCCCTCTACTGGCTTACTGAGGTTCCAGATTTCAGAGAAATCATTTGCAGGCGCCCCTGGCTGCTCGCGAATCATGCCGCTGAACTGAACACTGCAGTAATAGTGCGCATTACTTGTCTCAATACCCAATAAGTTGGCGTTGATGCTGATCACATCTGTTTGGTTGGAGCCATCTGTCCGGCCAGCCAAATCCTGTTGAATCGTGGCAAACATTTCTGGCGTTGTAAATTCACGCAAGGATGTTAAGTCACCTTGATCCCAGGCTTTTTGCAAACCAATGAAATACTGTTTTGCATTTTCCAAAAAGGCGTGCTGATCAAATCCTGGTGGAAGTGTTGACTGGAATTGCTCAGGCTCGGCAGTTAATCCTCCGAATGCGCTAGCTGCAGGGCTAAAGGCTGGCTCTTGGCGTGGCGCTTGCTCCTGTGAAGTGCGCTGTATTCCTGTCATTGGCAAATTAGCGTTTCGGCCAGCGCCAGACATTGCAGGCAACAATCTTCTAATCACAAACATGATTGCAAAACCAGCAAGCATGGCAATTAATAGACCAGTAATCAAAGAAGCGGCGCCTTCACCCAAACCAAAATGGGAAAGTAAGTAACCGATTCCAAGACCTGCTGCTAAACCGCCCAAGATTCCACCCATGCCACCAAAGCGACTAGGTGCAGGGGCAGCAGCAGGAGCAGCTGCAGGAGCTGCTGGCTGAGCTTGTTGAGTGGGCTTTTGAGCTGGTGTTGCTTGTTTTTGAATTGGAGCACTAGGTGCTTTACCAACACTTTTGCCACTGCCTAAACGTGCAGCATCCACGTGACCGACTGTAGAAAAAAGTAAAGCAATGCTGATAAAAGCTGCTTTAAAAAAATGTTTGTTCATATTCATTTACCCCTTAATAACGTCTTTGATTCTTTAGTTTCTAAAGTTTTAAAAACTAGACAACATTTAGTATTTAATACCAATATGCAATGCAACGATACCCCCAGACATTCTGTGGGATTCTACCTCGTCAAAACCCACTCCCAGCATCATTTCCTTCAAGGTCTCAGCATCCGGGTGCATCCGGATGGATTCAGCCAAATAGCGATAACTCTCAGAATCTTGAGCAATTTTATCCCCAAGCCAAGGTAAAACCTTGAAAGAATAGGCGTCATAAACGGGCTGCAAGAAGGCATCGGGCTTTGAAAACTCCAAAACTAATACACGGCCCCCAGGCTTAATGACGCGCAGCATTTCACCTAAAGCAAGCTCCTTATGGGTCATATTGCGCAATCCAAACGCTACAGTTACCACATCAAAATGGTTGCGGGGAAAGGGGATCTGCTCAGCATCAAACTGAACGCAAGGCAGAGCGATTCCACGATCTAATAAACGATCACGACCAACACCCAGCATAGAGGCATTGATATCACTTAACCAGACTTGTGCCTCTGGGTTACTTCCCCATTGAGCAGCTTTTGCAAAGGCGGCTGCTAAATCTCCAGTACCCCCAGCGATGTCCAACACTTTTTGGCCAGGCTTAACCTGCGCACGAGCAATCGTCATTTGTTTCCAAACACGATGTAAGCCAAATGACATAAAGTCATTCATCACATCATATTTACTAGCAACCGAATGAAAAACCTCGGCAACTTTACCGGCCTTGTCTGCTTCATCAACACTTTGATAGCCGAAGTGGGTTTTACTCATTAATGACTTCCACAAGAATTGCTTGAATTCGTCATAGGCGCGTCCCGATCCAAACCAGCTGCAGCTAATTTATCTAAATGTTCTTGCCACAACTGATCTTGGTTATTACACAAGAAACGCAAATAATCCCAAGAATATAAGCCTGAATCATGTCCGTCTGAGAAGCTAGGCTTTACAGCGTAATGACCAACTGGCTCAAGATTGGCAATCAGCACCTCTCGTTTGCCAGTTTGTAAAGTTTCTTGTCCTGGACCATGGCCCTGAACTTCTGCAGAGGGAGACAGCACCCTCAAAAGCTCAAAAGGAAGACGATAACTACTACCGTCTTCATATGAAAGCTCCAACACTTTAGATTGCTGATGCACTACGATATTTTTTGGAATCATTTAAACCAATACCCTTTCGATACCACCGTGGTTTGCTTTTTCCACATAATCTTTCATCCAGTTCTCGCCAAGTAATTTTTGAGCCATTTCAACCACAATGTAGTCAGCGGTAGTGCCACTATCAGCATCAAAACGCGTTAAACCTTGCAAGCAAGATGGGCAGCTTGTTAAGACTTTCACATCCCCTGTAAAGTCGCTTTTGCGTAAATCGTTGGCCGCCTTTTCCATTTCAATTTGTTTACGAAAACGTATTTGGGT
Source organism: uncultured beta proteobacterium (assembly GCA_903944255.1). Taxonomy (GTDB): domain Bacteria; phylum Pseudomonadota; class Gammaproteobacteria; order Burkholderiales; family Burkholderiaceae; genus Polynucleobacter. Next base: position 12,022 of record CAJARE010000009.1, on the reverse strand, counting down.
AGAAATATCTGGACGAGTCACAGCTAAAGTGCCGGCCTCACCACAACAGCGATCATTCTTTTTAATCGCCTTGCCATCTTCCATTTCAATCAGTTCATTAACTGTTTTCATTGGATCCTGCAACTTCATTGGAGAATGGCATGGATCGTGGTACATGTATTTAACTCCACTAACGCCTGAGAGTTTTACGCCCTTCTCTAACAAATATTCATGAATATCAATGATTCTGCAGCCTGGGAAGATCTGTTCAAACTGATAGCCTGCCAATTGATCATAACAAGTACCGCACGACACTACTACCGTCTTAATATCTAAATAGTTGAGGGTATTGGCAACGCGATGAAATAACACCCGGTTATCTGTAATCATCTTTTCAGCTTTATCAAAGTCGCCATTACCTCGTTGCGGATAGCCACAGCATAAATAGCCAGGAGGCAAGACTGTCTGAACTCCCACATTCCACAACATGGCTTGAGTTGCTAAGCCCACCTGTGAAAAGAGACGCTCAGATCCGCAGCCTGGGAAATAAAATACTGCCTCAGTATCTGCAGAAGTTGTCTTAGGATCACGAATGATTGGGACATAGTTCGCATCTTCAATGTCTAGCAATGCACGTGCAGTTTTCTTAGGCAGATTGCCAGGCATTTTCTTATTTACAAAGAAGATGACCTGCTCCTTAATACTGGGCTTACCAACAGTTGCTGGTGGATGTGCAGTTTGTTGTTTTGCAAACTTACGCAGCACATCATTGCCTAAACGCTGTAATTTGTAACCCCAACCAATCATCATCTTACGGGTAAGATTAATGGTGTCTGGACTCGTAGCATTGAGGAAGAACATCGATGCCGCTGTACCCGGGTTAAAGCGTTGTTGCCCCATCTTCCGCAGAAGATTGCGCATGTTCATGCTGACATCGCCAAAGTCAATTTTGACCGGGCAAGGCGTCAAGCACTTATGGCAAACCGTACAGTGTGCTGCGACATCATCAAACATTTCCCAATGGCGAATAGACACACCACGTCGAGTTTGCTCTTCATACAAGAAGGCTTCAATCAATAATGAAGTAGCCAAAATTTTGTCACGGGGACTATAGAGCAAATTTGCACGTGGTACATGCGTAGCACAGACTGGTTTACATTTACCACAGCGCAAGCAATCTTTAATGCTATCAGCAATCGCTCCAATATCGCTTTGCTGCATGATGATCGATTCATGGCCCATCAAACCAAAGCTAGGCGTGTAGGCCATACTAAGATCGGCATGAGGCATGAGTTTGCCCTTGTTGAAACGACCTTCTGGATCAACGCGATTTTTATAGCTGCGGAAATCTTTCAATTCAGCTTCGGTCAGATATTCCAGTTTTGTTATACCGATTCCATGCTCACCAGAAATCACACCATCCAAAGAGCGTGCCAATTTCATGATGCGATCTACCGCACGATGGGCATCTTGCAACATTTCATAATCGTCCGAGTTCACGGGAATATTAGTGTGTACATTACCGTCACCAGCATGCATATGAAGTGCAATAAACACTCGCTTACGTAATATTTTTTTATGAAGCGCTTCAAGCTCATTAAGAATTGGCTCAAAAGCTAAACCACCAAAAATAATTCTCAATTCTGCCCGTATTTCTTCTTTCCAAGAAGCTCGCAAACTGTAATTTTGTAATTGCGGAAAATAGCTATCCATCTGCGCAAGCCAGTCTGCCCAACGCACGCGCACTGTTTCAATCAATTCAAGGGCCTGCTGTACTCGATCCCCTAAAATTTCTGCAGTAGGTATTTCATAATCCTCATCACCTTTACCAAGTGGTAATGAGCTCTTTCTCAAGAATGCTTCTAATCCATCAAGAACTTGTAATTTATTTTTGAGGGATAGCTCAATATTGATACGATCAATTCCATCGGTGTACTCACCCATGCGTGGCAATGGGATCACTACATCTTCATTGATCTTAAATGCATTGGTATGACGAGCAATTGCAGCAGTGCGAGCACGATCTAACCAAAATTTCTTGCGAGCATCGGGACTAACGGCCACAAAACCTTCGCCAACACGCAAATTAGCCATACGCACAACTTCACTAGTGGCTGATGCAACAGCCTCCTCATCATCACCCGCAATATCACCTATCAATACCATCTTAGGTAAACCATTGCGCTTTGATTTAGTTGAATAACCCACTGCCCTCAAATAGCGATCGTCTAGATGTTCTAGGCCAGCCAAAATTGGGCCGCCCTGCTTGCTGAGGCCATCAAGATAGGCTTTGATTTCAACAATGCTGGGTATTGCTTCACGCGCTTGGCCAAAAAACTCTAAACAAACGGTCCGCATATATTTAGGCATACGATGCAGCACCCAGGTTGCGCTAGTAATCAGTCCATCACAACCTTCTTTTTGTACGCCAGGTAGGCCAGACAAAAATTTATCAGTAACGTCTTTTCCTAAACCCTCTTTACGAAAACGTTTTCCTTCTATTTCAAGCAATTCAGTTTTTAGGATGCGCTCACCCGGCTCTTTGAATCCATCAGACCAAGTTAACTGAAAACGCACCTTCTCTACTTCATGAATTTTTCCCAAATTGTGATCAAGACGCTCAATGTCCAACCAATTTCCATCGGGATCAACCATGCGCCAGCTAGCTAAATTGTCCAAAGCAGTGCCCCAGAGAACAGCCTTCTTACCGCCTGCATTCATCGCAATATTGCCGCCAATACAGCTAGCATCTGCAGAGGTAGGATCAACTGCGAACACAAGACCTGCATGCTCAGCAGCATCTGCGACTCGACGCGTTACGACCCCGGCTCCCGTAAAGATTGTTGGCACTTCGTGATCAAGACCTGGCAAGCGCATGCTCTTTACGCCACCAATATTTTCTAGCTTCTCAGTATTAATCACTGCAGACATGGCATAGAGTGGAATTGCTCCACCGGTATAGCCTGTACCGCCTCCACGAGGAATGATCGTAAGACCTAACTCAACACACGCCTTTACTAAACCAGGAATTTCAGATTCATAATCTGGCTTCAAAATGACTAATGGGAATTCAACACGCCAATCTGTAGCATCAGTCACATGGGCAGCGCGCGACACGCCATCAAAACAAATATTGTCTGCAGCGGTATGACGGGCTAATTCTTTTCGAGCACGCTTGCGAATTTGCTCAACTTCTTTAAACCCATTTTCAAAGTTTTCAATTGCGCGATATGCAGCGCCCAATAAAATATCTACTTGATCAGCAGACTCGCCAGCATTGCGTTTTTTCACCTCGCCTAAGCGATGCCATAAAGCATCGATCAATTGTTGACGACGTTTAGCGTTATCCAACAAGTCATCCTGTAAAAATGGATTGCGCTGAACAACCCAAATATCACCCAAGATTTCAAATAACATGCGAGCAGACCGCCCAGTTCGGCGGACTCCGCGAAGATCATTCAGAACGCACCATGATTCCTCGCCCAATAGGCGAATCACTATTTCTCTATCCGAAAAAGAAGTGTAGTTGTAGGGAATTTCACGCAAACGGGGTGAGCCCGCTTCTGCGTCCAACAACTGGTTCAAAGCTAATGGGGCATTCATAGCGACATATTTGATAAATAAGCATTTTAATAGAGCAATCTTGATAGTGGCAGGAAACATCGAAAGATGTCGCCTCAAGAGATAAACCCTTGCAAATTTAAGGGCTTAGAGCTCATCCGTGGTACGCTCATTAGATGGCAACGAACTATTTAAAGAAAATTTTATCGGCTCGCGTCTATGACGTGGCTAGAGAAACTGAGCTCCAACTAGCCCCGGAACTCAGTAAGCGCTTAGGCAACCAGGTGCTGCTGAAAAGAGAGGATAACCAACCGGTTTTCTCCTTCAAATTACGCGGTGCTTACAACAAAATGGCCCATTTAAGCTCAGAAGCCCTCAAACGTGGAGTGATTGCCGCATCCGCTGGAAATCATGCCCAAGGTGTCGCTTTATCTGCTGCCAAGATGAAATGCAAAGCCGTCATTGTGATGCCAATCACTACACCGAGCCTCAAAGTTGATGCAGTCAAAGCTCGGGGTGGCTCTTGGGTAGAAGTGATTTTGCATGGTGAGTCTTATAGCGATGCCTTTAAACATGCTGAACAATTAGAGAAAAAACGTGGACTTACTTTTGTCCATCCATTTGATGATCCCGATGTCATTGCAGGTCAGGGAACGATTGCTCTAGAAATTTTTCATCAACATCAAGAGCCGATTGATGCAGTGTTTGTTGCTATTGGTGGCGGGGGGCTTATTTCTGGAATTGGTGAATACGTCAAAGCAGTAAGCCCAAAAACGAAAGTGATTGGCGTTCAAGCCTCAGATTCCGATGCCATGAATCGCTCACTCAAAGCCAATAAGCGGATTGAAATGAAAGATGTCGGTTTGTTTTCAGACGGTACTGCAGTGAAGTTAGTTGGTAAAGAAACTTTTCGTATCTGTAAAAAAGTAGTGGATGAAATTGTGATGGTTGATACAGATGAAATCTGTGCTGCCATTAGCGATGTTTTTACTGATACTCGCAGCATTCTAGAGCCTGCTGGCGCCTTAGCCATTGCAGGTATGAAGAAGTATGTTGAAAAGCATCATAGCAAGAAGAAAACCTTTGTTGCAGTTGCCTGCGGTGCCAATATGAACTTTAGCCGCCTAGGCTTTGTTGCTGAGCGTGCTGATGTAGGCGAATTTCGTGAAGCAGTCTTTGCTGTCACTATTCCTGAAGAACGTGGGTCCTTTAAGCGCTTTTGTGAGTTACTTGGCAAGCGCAATGTTACTGAGTTCAACTATCGTATTGGCGATCAAAGTGAAGCACATATCTTTGTTGGCATTAGCACTCATAAAGCCGGGGATAGCGAAGCGATTGCTAAACATTTCCGTAAAGCAAAGTTTGCAACGATTGATCTTACGCATGACGAATTGGCTAAGTCACACTTACGTCATATGGTTGGCGGTCATTCAGTACTTGCCAAAGATGAGTTAATTTATCGCTTTGAATTTCCAGAGCGCCCAGGAGCCTTGATGAAGTTCTTAACGAGCATGGCACCTAACTGGAATATCAGCTTGTTTCACTACCGTAATCATGGGGCTGACTATGGTCGCATCTTAATTGGTATTCAGGTTCCTAAGAATGAGCAACAGAAATTTCAGAAATTCTTAACCACGCTTGGTTATCCTCATTGGGATGAAACCAATAATCCTGCTTATCGCTTATTTCTAAAATGAGATGAATTCGTAAGATGTCATACACACTCACCGGAAAACTCGTTGTTGCGATTTCCTCACGCGCCCTCTTCGATTTTGAAGAAGAAAATCGCATCTTTGAGTCTTCTGATGACAGCGCCTACATGAAATTACAGCTTGAGCGCCTTGGTGTGGCGGCCCAGACTGGAGTCGCCTTTCCTTTGGTCAAAAAACTACTCGCATTTAATGAAGAGGGTGAGCAGCGTGTAGAGGTAGTGATTCTCTCGCGCAATGATCCTGTAAGTGGACTGCGGGTTTTCCGTTCTGCAGAGCATCATGGCTTGCACCTAGAGCGTGGCGTATTTACACGAGGTCGTCCGCCTTATCACTATCTGCGCTCCTTACATGCCAATCTCTTTTTGTCGGCTAATGAAGATGATGTTAGAGCAACGATTGATGCGGGCTTTCCTGCTGCACGTGTGTATCCAGAATCTAGTAAAACTGCTGAATCTCATCCCAATGAAATCCGTATCGCTTTTGACGGAGATGCGGTATTGTTTTCTGATGAAGCCGAGCAAGTTTTTCAGAAAAAAGGGCTGGAAGCCTTTGTTGATCATGAAAGTAAAAAGGTTGATATTCCCCTCCCACCAGGACCGTTTAAACCATTACTAGAAGCGCTTCATAGACTACAGCGCTCCACTAGTGAAAACGGTATGCGAATTCGGACGGCCTTAGTGACTGCGCGTTCAGCACCTGCGCATGAACGTGCGATTCGTACTCTAATGGCTTGGGGCATTGATGTAGACGAAGCCATGTTCTTGGGTGGCTTATCGAAAAGCGAATTCCTACGAGAATTCGAGCCAGATTTTTTCTTTGATGATCAAACTGGTCATTGCCAATCTGCAGCAACTGTTGCACCAACAGGACACGTTGTGTCTGGTGTATCTAATCAACCTAAAAACTGAGCAATACAAACTCAGTCGTTCATTCCATGACTACATTACCGCTCGGTCAAGCGACACAATATCCAGAACAATATGATCCTGGCCTGCTATATCCGATTCCTCGCTCAGAAAACCGCCTGAAATTAGGCCTTAAAGAAGGTCAAGCGCTGCCATTCGTCGGTGTTGATATTTGGAATGCATTTGAACTCAGTTGGTTGAATCAAAAAGGCAAGCCACAAATTGCATTGGCTGAGTTTCAAATTCCAGCAGACTCGCCAAAGATGATTGAGTCTAAATCTTTTAAGCTTTATCTCAACAGCCTGAACAATGCGCGTTTCGAAAATGAGAATGAAGTTCGTGAACGCTTAGTAGCGGACTTATCTGCAGTGGCAGGAAGCAAAATTACCGCTCGCATTCAGGCAAATGACGCGATTGCCAAAAAAGGGATGCAAGAGATGGGTGGGGTTTTACTAGATCGCCTCGATATTGAGATTGACCCCCATATTCCAGCCGACCCTAACTTGTTGGGTGTAAACGAAGATTTTGGGCCAATCGAGCAATGCCTTGTTTCCCATTTACTCAAATCGAACTGTCCTGTAACTGGCCAACCAGACTGGGCTAGCGTTCAAATCCGTTATCAAGGACGACCTATTCTGGAAGAAGGCTTACTACGCTATCTGATTGGCTTTCGACAACTAGGTGAGTTTCATGAGCATTGTGTTGAAACTATTTTTAGTGATATCAAGCGCCAATGCAAGCCAGATAAATTATCTGTCTATGCGCGCTACACCAGACGCGGAGGATTAGACATCAATCCCTTCCGCACCGATCACAATGCCCCCTGGCCAGAAAATACTCGCCACTCTCGGCAATAAAAAACCCCTTGTAGGAAAATCCTAGAAGGGGTTTTTGCTATTGCTTGATTAATTAAAACGGAATGTCGTCATCCATCGCACCGAGTGAAGCAGCATTAGATGTTGCTGGCGCAGATTGCTCAGATGCCTTTGAGCGACTATAGCTTTCGCCACCATCTCCACCACCGCCAACAGGCTTGCCACCCAGCATTTGCATGGTTTCTGCCACGATCTCAGTGGAATATTTTTCTTGACCACTAGCGTCAGTCCATTTGCGAGTCCGTAAACGGCCTTCACAATAAACCTGAGAACCTTTTTTCAGGTATTGACCAGCAATTTCTGCAAGCTTGCCAAAGAAGGCGACACGATGCCATTCTGTGGTTTCTTTCATTTCGCCAGTTTGTTTATCTTTGTAGCGATCAGATGTTGCTACTGAAATATTAGTAACTGCGTCGCCGCTTGGCATATAACGTGTTTCTGGATCACGCCCTACGTTACCTACGATGATGACCTTATTTACCGAAGCCATGTTGTCTCCCGAAGAAAAATGATGATGTGATTACTGCTAAAAAATTAAACTCTATAAACTCTGTGTATCAAGCTACGGCTATGTCTTTGCTGATGCATCCTGCAAATCTGCAGTCCTTGCAGGTAATTCGCGCATTGACCACGCAATTATAAGCCAGCCAATTAAGAGGGCTGTACCAGCACTAAAGACCGATAAATCACCATGGGCATCCATTAACCAACCCCCTAACAATGCGCCTGAAAAGAGACCAATCGATTGTGTGGTGTTGTAAACCCCCAAAGCAGTTCCCTTAGACTCTTTTGCATAACGCGTAACTAATGATGGTTGCAAAGCCTCTAGTAAGTTAAAGCCCACAAAATAAATCAGTAATGCCACCGTAATGAGTGTTACGGATGAAGCTTGAGTGAAAATGATTTCGGCAATCACTAGAAGAATAATGGCGATTAATAGGACAAGTCTGATGCGCTGTTTTTTCTCTCCGTAGATTAAAAGCGGAACCATAAATACAAAAGATAGTAAAACGACTGAGAGATAAATTTGCCAATGTTCAGAAAGCGGAAATCCTGCTTGCTCTAATAAGCGTGGCACTACTAAAAACATTGCCACTTGGGTGGCATTTAAAACAAACACTCCTATATTTAGGCGCATGAGTTCTGGGCGTAGAAACACCGTCTTCAGTGAATCTTGCTGAGCATGAACTTCAGGTTTGTTATTTGGCAATACAAAATACGCTACCAACATCGCCACAACACCTAAGATTGCCAAGACCAAAAACATCCCGCTTAAGCTCATCATGCGATAAAGTGGGGCAGCAACAACCAGCGAAACAGCAAATGATAGAGAAATACTGACGCCGACCAAGGCCATGGCTTGACTGCGTACTTGCTCCCGAGTCAGGTCAGCAACCCAAGCAGAAACAGCCGCAGAAATTGCGCCAGCGCCCATCACACCTCTACCAATCGAGATCCAAAGCAAATCATCCTTAGCGGCACAAATTAAGGCTCCCGCAACAAATAAGGATAGCCCCCATAAAACGACCTTTTTTCGGCCGATTCGATCAGAAAGTCTGCCTAAGGGGATGTGAAAGCAAGCCTGAACAATATTAAAAATGCCCAATGCCAGACCTATGAAGAAGGCTTGGTCGCCTCCAGGCAAGTCTTTGGCATGGATGCTAAAGACAGGTAAAAGCAAGAAAAGGCCCAGCATACGAAGGCCAAAGATGCCTGCTAAGGCCAGAGCGGAGCGAAGTTCAGAAGAATTCATGGGAAAGGGCTATATTAACAAGTTACGCTAAAAAATCATGAATAACGAAATTAAAATCCGTGGTGCCCGCACCCACAACCTCAAAAACATCAATCTCGATATCCCTAGAGAAAAGTTAGTTGTTCTGACTGGTCTATCAGGGTCAGGTAAAAGTTCCCTAGCTTTCGATACGCTCTATGCAGAAGGTCAGCGTCGCTATGTAGAATCGCTTTCTGCATATGCTCGCCAGTTTTTACAACTGATGGAAAAACCCGATGTCGATACGATTGAAGGTTTATCCCCAGCAATCTCGATTGAACAAAAAGCCACTAGTCACAACCCACGCTCTACAGTGGGCACTGTCACTGAAATACACGATTACCTGCGTCTCTTATTTGCACGCGCTGGTACACCACACTGCCCAGATCACGATTTACCTTTGGAGGCCCAAAGTGTCTCGCAAATGGTCGATACGGTTTTAGCAATGCCAGAAGATACGAAACTCATGATTCTTGCGCCGGTAGTCAGTGAACGTAAAGGTGAATTCGTAGATCTCTTCCAAGACCTGCAAGCACAAGGCTTTGTTCGTTTTAGGGTGCGCTCTGGTGGCGGTACAGCAAATGCAGCCAAAGCAGAAATTTTTGAAGTTGATCTACTGCCTACATTGAAGAAGAACGATAAGCATTCAATTGAGGTTGTTGTAGATCGTATTAAAGTACGCCCAGATATTCAGCAACGACTTGCTGAATCTTTTGAGACCGCGCTACGCTTAGCCGACGGTAAAGCCATGATCGTAAATATGGATTCTGGCAAAGAGATGATTTTCTCAAGCAAATTTGCTTGCCCTGTGTGCTCATATTCATTACAAGAACTAGAGCCACGCCTATTTTCATTTAATAACCCAATGGGTGCCTGTCCTTCTTGTGATGGCCTAGGACATCAGTCCTTCTTTGATCCAAAACGGATCGTGGCACACCCTGATTTATCCCTTGCCTCTGGTGCAATTAAAGGTTGGGATCGTCGTAATCAGTTTTATTTCAAGCTACTGCAAACCTTGGCAAAGCACGGTGGCTTTGATGTCGAGAAGCCCTTTGAAACCCTCAACAAAAAACAGCAGGATCTGATCCTATTAGGATCAGGTGATATCACCATACCATTTGAATACATCAATGAGCGTGGCAAAAATAGTATTCGTGAACATGCTTTTGAAGGCATTGTTGCGAACTTTGAAAGACGCTATCGCGAAACGGATTCAATGACGGTTCGCGAGGAACTTGCGCGTTATCAAAATGTACAAACCTGCCCAGAATGCAACGGTAGTCGCTTGCGAAAAGAGGCGCGTTTTGTAAAGGTGGGTGAGAAAAAACAATCTCGTGCCATTTATGAAATCAGTGCATTGCCACTGAAGGAAGCAAAAGAGTATTTTGAAGCCCTCGATTTAAAAGGTGCTAAACGCGAAATCGCCGATAAGATTGTCAAAGAAATCAGTGCACGTCTTCGTTTTTTAAATGATGTGGGACTTGATTACCTTTCGCTCGAGCGCAGCGCTGATACGCTCTCTGGTGGAGAGGCACAGCGTATTCGTCTAGCATCACAAATTGGCTCTGGTTTAACAGGGGTTATGTATGTGTTGGATGAGCCATCGATTGGATTACATCAACGGGATAACGATCGCTTGATCGGCACCTTAAAACATCTACGCGACCTTGGTAATAGCGTTTTAGTAGTTGAGCACGATGAAGATATGATTCGTGCCTCTGACTGGGTGATTGATATCGGCCCAGGCGCCGGTGTGCATGGCGGTGAAATTGTCGCGCAAGGCACGCCAGCAGAAGTTGAAGCAAACCCTCACTCTTTAACAGGCGCTTATCTTGCTGGTCGCGAAGCGATTGCAGTTCCAGAAAAACGTATTCCAGTAAATGATCGTTTCTTAGAAATTATTGGTGCACGTGGCAATAATTTGCAATCTGTACATGCCAAGATTCCAGTAGGACTACTCACTTGCGTAACAGGTGTTTCGGGCTCTGGTAAATCTACCTTGATTAATGACACCCTGCATCATGCTGTTGCTCAACACTTATACGGCTCTAATGCCGAGCCTGCAGCCCATGATGCTATGAAAGGTCTAGAGCATTTTGACAAGGTCATTAGCGTCGATCAATCACCGATTGGTAGAACACCACGTTCAAACCCAGCAACTTATACCGGCCTCTTTACGCCAATTAGAGAGCTTTTTGCTGGAGTTCCAGCTTCTCGGGAACGGGGCTATGAAGCTGGGCGCTTCTCGTTTAACGTCAAAGGGGGTCGTTGTGATTCTTGCGAAGGTGATGGCGTTCTTAAAGTAGAAATGCATTTCTTGCCAGATGTTTATGTTCCCTGTGATGTCTGTCACGGTAAACGCTATAACCGTGAAACTCTCGATATTCGCTACAAAGGTAAAAATATTCATGAAGTACTGTCGATGACGATTGAGCAGGCACATGAGTTCTTTGAAGCCGTGCCAGTAGTGAAACGAAAACTCAAAACCTTGCTTGATGTTGGCTTAGGTTATGTAAAGCTAGGACAAAGTGCTACCACCCTATCCGGCGGTGAAGCACAACGCGTGAAGTTGTCACTTGAACTCTCCAAACGTGATACGGGTAGAACGCTATATATCTTGGATGAACCAACGACAGGCTTGCATTTCCATGATATTCAGCTTCTTCTGACCGTGATTCAGACTCTCAAGAAGCAAGGCAATACTATCGTCATCATTGAGCACAATTTAGATGTGATTAAGACGGCCGATTGGATTATTGACCTTGGGCCCAAGGGCGGCGCTGGTGGCGGAGAAATTATTGCCACTGGAACCCCGGAAGACGTTGCTAAGAACGAAGCTAGCTTTACTGGGCACTACTTGGCGCCACTATTGACACGTAAAGCCCCTACAGCCAAGAAGAAAAAATAAGTTCAGAGTAATTTAGCTTCGGCTAAATCAGTTGCCTCTGAATTACCTGAGATCACCAAAATATCGTTCGCCTCCAAGCGCAAGTCTGGAGATAGGCTTAGCTTTACATAATCAGAGTTCTGGCCTTTGCGTCTTACCGCCTGCACGCTTACACCCTCATTTTCTATATGAAGCTCGCCTAGGGTCTTTCCAACTGCTTGTGATTTTGGCAGCAAGGTAATCGAATGTAGCCTCCAAGATTCATTAGAACCAAAATCATCATCAACTGAGCCACGGAAGTAGCCCCTTAATAAGCTATAACGCTCTTCTCT
>CAJARE010000008.1 GCA_903944255.1 uncultured beta proteobacterium | reverse complement strand
GCTTAAGAACCGATCGCAGAACGAGTCATTTATTTTTATTCGAACTCAAGCAGTACCCAAAACTACTTGGAATTAGTGATTGTGTGGTCAATATCGCGCCCAATGCATCTCAAAAAATACAAATTCTTAAAAGTAGTCTTGAAGCACTTAATAAGCTTGGAGTATCAAATCCAAAGGTAGCCATCATTGCTGCTACAGAGGTAGTTAACCCTGCCATGCAGGCTACCACCGATGCAAAAGAGATTGTAGATAGCCATGCTGTAAACCCAATTCATCCTTCAACCATGATCGAGGGGCCCTTTGGATTCGATAATGCCATTTCCATCGATTCTGCTAAAACAAAAGGTATCGATTCAAAGGTTGCCGGTGATCCTGATCTTCTGTTAGTACCTGATTTACAAGTAGGTAACATTCTTTACAAGTCCTTAGTCTATATGGCTGGGGCAGAGTGCGCTGGAACTATTCTAGGTGCTCAAGTTCCTATCATCCTCACATCTAGATCTGACTCCGTATTTTCAAGAGTCGCATCTACTGCGATGGCTATTTTGCTTGCTAAACAACCTCAATAAATAAGTAAGACTATGTTTAAACTATTTTCAAATGATCCCGTGCATGACCCCATCAAGCAACAAGGGGCTACTACAGAAATTAAGAAAACGACTTGCTACATGTGCGCTTGTCGATGCGGTATCCGCGCGCATCTTCGGGACGGCGAGCTTGTCTACATTGATGGCAATCCAGAACACCCCTTAAATCAAGGCGTTATTTGTGCCAAGGGTGCCTCGGGGATCATGAAGCAAAAATCTCCTGCTCGTATTACTCAACCCCTTTTAAGGAAAGCAGGTAGTCATCGCGGTGATGGCGAATTTGAAGCCATTAGCTGGGATAGCGCTTTTGAAATTCTCACTAAGCGTCTCAGTCATATTCGCGCTACCGACCCTAAAAAGTTTGCACTCTTTACTGGTCGAGATCAAATGCAGGCCTTAACTGGTTTGTTTGCTCGGCAATTTGGCACCCCTAATTACGCTGCTCATGGTGGATTTTGCTCAGTCAATATGGCTGCGGGAATGATCTACACCATTGGTGGAAGTTTTTGGGAATTTGGTGGGCCTGATTTAGAACGAGCAAAACTATTTGTCATGATTGGTACTGCTGAGGATCACCACAGCAATCCAATGAAGATTGCCTTATCTAAATTTAAAAGATCAGGCGGTCGCTTTATTTCGATTAACCCAGTAAGAACAGGATATTCAGCGATTGCGGATGAGTGGATCCCAATTAAGCCAGGCACTGATGGGGCCCTATTTATGGCACTCATGCACGAACTCATTCGTCTTGAGAAATATGATGCTCCTTTCTTAAAACGCTTTAGCAATTCATCACAATTGGTTTGCATGGATTCTGGTGCAGAAGAAGGATTGTTTTTGTACGATCCAGATTCAGACCCTATCAACCTAGATTTGCCGCATAACAAATATATTTGGGACGAAAAAACTCAAAGCGCGCAACCGTGTTTTAAGCAGGGGACATCGCCTGTATTGCTCGGTGAATATACGATGGGGCCTGGTCCGCATCAGGGTAAGAAAGTGGTTCCTGCTTTTGAATTGCTCAGGCGCCAAGTTAGTGAAACTACCCCTGAGTGGGCGGCAGCAATTACTAGCATCCCAGCGGAGAGAATTCGTAAACTTGCACTAGAAATTGCAGATACTGCATTTGGTCAGGAATTTGACCTTCCTATTGCCTGGACAGACTCTTGGGGAGAAAAACATGACTCTGTAACTGGTAGACCAGTTGCTTTTCATGCAATGCGTGGACTCTCCGCGCACTCGAATGGCTTTCAAACCACTCGTGGCTTAGCTGTATTGATGTCTTTATTAGGGACTATTGATCGCCCAGGAGGCTTTAGACATAAGGCGCCTTATCCAAGGCAGGTGCCGCCAAATGCCAAACCCCCATCATCTGAAAATGATATTAAGCCTAATACACCTTTAGCTAAACCTCCTTTAGGTTGGCCAACACAACCGGAAGATTTAGCACTAGATTCACAAGGTAATCCACTGCGTATTGATAAGGCATATTCTTGGGAGCATCCTTTAGCTGCACATGGTTTGATGCATAACGTGATTACGAATGCAGTAAAAGGCGACCCCTACTCAATTGATACCCTCATGATTTTCATGGCCAATATGTCATGGAACTCCACGATGAACACAATGGAAGTACGTGAACATTTGAATGCTAAAAACGCTGATGGCGAATTTAAGATTCCATTTTTAGTCGTATGCGATGCTTTCCAATCTGAAATGGTAGATTTTGCTGATCTGGTGTTGCCCGATACCACTTATCTTGAGCGTCACGATGTCATGAGTATGTTAGATCGCCCTATTTCAGAATTTGATGGCCCAGTTGATTCAGTACGCATTCCAGTGCTCGAGCCTTTAGGTGAATGCAAGCCATTCCAAGAAGTGCTGATTGAACTTGCCTCACGCTTACAGTTTCCAGCCTTTACAACACCAGAAGGTGAACGTAAATTCAAAGACTATCCTGACTTTATTACCCGCTTTCAGACTGCGCCTGATTCAGGTATTGGCTTTCTCAGTGGCTGGCGCGGCAAGGATGGTGAGAAACCTCTCAAAGGTGAGCCCAATCCAAATCAGTGGCAAAAATATGAAGAGAATAACTGTGTGCATCAATACCATATGCCTCCTGAACATCAATACATGCGTAATTGGAATAAGGGATATTTAGATTTTTCCAAAGAAAATGCTCTAAGACAGAAAAATGATCCGATCATGATCGCCATCTACTCAGATATATTGCAAAGGTTTAGATTAGCGGCGACAGGCAAGCGTCCTGGAGCTCAACCTCCAGAGCATTTGAAGGCACGTATCTATAAATATTTTGATCCGCTCCCTTTCTGGTATCCACCACTAGAAGATGAAGCTACTGACCTCACTAAATTTACATTGAATGCGATTACCCAGCGCCCAATGGCGATGTATCACTCATGGGATTCTCAAAATGCTTGGTTAAGACAAATTCATAGTCATAACTATTTATATGTGAATACGGCAACGGCTCTTCAGCATGGAATCGCTGATGGCGCCTGGATGTGGATTGAATCTCAATGGGGCAAGGTCAAGTGTATGGCTCGTCATTCAGAAGCAGTTGATCCTGGAACAGTTTGGACTTGGAACGCAATTGGTAAAGCAGAATCTGCGTGGAGTCTTTCCGATAATGCGGATGAATCTAAAAAGGGTTTCTTATTAAATCATTTGATTTCTGAAGAACTTCCATTAGGTGGTTTCACTGTCAGTAACTCAGATCCGATTACTGGGCAGGCAGGTTGGTATGACGTTCGAGTGAGACTAGCCCCAGCTGGAGATGATGAGCCGCAGGAAACATGGCCTCAAGTAAAAGCATATGAAGTGCCTGGGATGTCTCTCAAAAAGGAGGCGAAATAATGAGTGCTAATAAACAACTCGCCCTAGTCATTGATCTGAACGTTTGCGTTGGCTGTCATGCATGCGTTACCTCTTGCAAGGAATGGAATACCTCGGGCTCTGCTGGGCCTCTAACAGACCTGAACGCCTATGGTGCTAACCCAAGTGGTACTTTCTTTAACCGTGTGCAAACGTATGAAGCGGGATCATTCCCCAATACTCAGACAGTCCACTTTCCAAAATCATGCCTGCATTGCGAAGAACCCCCTTGCGTACCAGTCTGTCCAACAGGAGCAAGCTATAAGCGTAAAGAAGATGGCATCGTATTAGTTGATTACGATAAATGCATTGGCTGCAGTTATTGTTCTTGGGCATGCCCTTATGGCGCACGTGAATTAGATCAAGAGCGTCAAGTGATGACCAAGTGCACCTTATGTGTAGATCGTATTTATAGCGAAACCCTGCCCGAATCCGAGCGTAAGCCCGCATGTGTTCTTGCATGCCCAACCAGCGCCCGAATTTTTGGTGACGTTCATGATCCAGAGTCAGCAGCTAGCAAAGCAATTGAAGAACGTGGTGGTTATGCCCTGATGCCTGAATGGGAAACCCAACCAGCTAATCACTATCTACCCCGCTCGATCATGGAAACGATTGATGCAGCAAGGAATGACAAATAATGCGCCCACAATTTTCAATTATCTTTTTTACGACTCTTGTGGGGATGGCGCAGGGCTTATTATTTTTCCTGGCTCTACTCAATATAGAGGGGCCGTTCTTGTCATCAGCATTTCTGTCAATGCTGGCATTACCAGTCAGCTTCATCATCCTGACCCTCAGTTTAGTAGCATCATTTTTTCATTTAGGACGTCCTGAGCGAGCTTGGCGTGCTGCTATGATGTGGAGGACTTCATGGCTTTCACGAGAAGTCATCGCTTTACCAACTGTCATGGCACTAACTGTAATCACCTTCTTTTTTGTTCATTCTGGAATGGTGCCAGTATGGGTATGGGCAGCATTACTGATCAGCAATCTTGCACTATGGATCTGTACTGCAAAAATTTACCAATGCATTCGCTTTATTCAAGAATGGTCGCACCCCTCGACTCTTAGCAACTTCATCCTACTGGGCTTGACCTCGGGTGGCTTGCTGTTAGAACTTCTATTCATCATTTGGAATGGGGCAAGTGTTCCTTTGGGTATGGGCCTTATTTCGGGCACCAACTTTATCTTGTTATTTATTGCTCTTAATCTCAAACTATGGATCTGGCGTCGCAATCAAAAGTTAAAACCAAAATCCAATTTAGCTTCTGCAACAGGTATTAAAGGCGATAATATCCGCCAAACTTCTATGGGCTTTATGGGGGGTAGCTTTAATACTCGTGAATTTTTCCATCATCAAACTGATAGAGTCATTAGCAATATTCGAAAGATTATCTTATTGATGACCTATGTTGGCCCAATGATCTTGCTCGCTTTTTCTATGACTTCCCCCAGCATGTCCCAAATAGCGATTGCCTTAATCATGCATTACATTGGTCTATTGGCTGAAAGATGGATGTTTTTCGCAGAAGCGAATCACCCTCAAAATTTGTACTACCAGAGAGTGTCATAGAGATCGCTCATTCCATGGATGACTTTGCTGAGAAACTCATTCATGGAAGAGTTCATGTCTCACCTAAGAGACTGGACAATCCTGGTCCTGATACAGGACAAAAGAAGCAGATTTTATTAGCAGCAAATGCTGCGCCAGACCACGGCAGAATGATGCCCTGGCGCTTCATTGAAATCGGGCAAAGTAGTCGCAATGCTCTAGGTGAAGTCTTTCATCAATGTCTTCTTGATCGAGACCAAAATGCCACGCCCATCCAACTTCAGGAGGCCAGAGAAAAGGCCTTACGCGGCCCCCTACTCCTATTAGCCATCGTCAATTATGAAGATAGCACTAATGAAATTAGTAAAGATGAGAAACTAGTATCCTTGGGGTGTGCAATTCAAAATATTTTGCTTAGCGCTTACGCTCTTGGCTTTGGCTCTGGACTGTCTAGCGGTAAAGCCTTACAAAGCCCCAGATTAAGAAATCTTTTTAATCTTACTGACCACGAAGATCCAATTTGTTTTATCACGATTGGTTCAGTGACTCAAAATAAACCGGGTCGAATAAGACCCAGCGTATCTGACTACCATTCTATTTTTTAGTGATAAAAAAAGGCCCGACAATATCGGGCCTTTTTAATTTCTCATGACTATTAGACGTAGTCTTTGTACTTATCTAAGAAGCGTACTGGCTTAGAAAGTGCATCACGACGGAAGGGGTCACCCAGTTCGCGAGTACACATAATCTCGACAACGCAGGTTTTACCTTCCTTCATTTGCATCTCAACTGCCTTCTTGAGAGCTGGGCCAACTTGATCAAGCTGGTCAACCACGATTCCCTCTGCACCCATCGATTTAGCCATGCCTGCAAAACTTGGGCTATCCAATTCGCCAGCAACAAAACGGCGGTTATAGAAGTCCACTTGGTTCTTCTTCTCAGCACCCCATTGACGATTATGGAACACCACTGCCGTTACAGGAATGTCATGACGAACTGCAGTCAGAATCTCCACCATACTCATAGCCCAGGCACCATCACCAGCGTAAGCAATCGCAGGACGCTCTGGAGCAGCAGCTTTAGCACCAATAATGGTGGGCAAAGCATAACCGCAGTTACCAAAGCTCATTGGGGCAAGGAAACTTCTTGGGCGCTCGAAACGCAGGTAGCTATTTGCAACCGAATTAATATTGCCAATATCTGTAGAAACCATCACATCGGCTGGCATGGCTTTTTCTAGCTCACGCAGGACCTGACGAGGATGTAAATAATGACCGCCAGTTGGAGTCTTTTCTTTTTTCTGCTCTTCAATCATGTCAAGACTGAATGGGTCACGCTCATGAGTCCACTCATCTAACTCTTTTTCCCATGCCGCTTTTTCAGTAGCGATAGTTTTTGCACGCTCTGCCTTTGTAGCATCGCAAACCAAGGTCTTACCAGCTAAACGCTTAGTTAAGGCAATTGCGGCTTCTTTTGCATCACCACAAATACCTACTGAAATTTTCTTCACCAAGCCTAACATCTTATTGTCAGCATCAATCTGAATAATCTTGGCATTCTTAGGCCAATAATCCATACCATGCTGTGGCAAGGTACCAAATGGGCCAAGGCGTGAGCCTAGTGCCACGACCACATCAGCCTGAGAAATCAGTTTCATAGCTGCCTTCGAGCCTTGATAGCCTAAAGGACCACACCATAAAGGATGGCTTGCAGGAAAGGAGTCATTATGGAGATAACTATTGACTACTGGGGCACCTAAGCGCTCAGCAAACGCCTTGCATTCTTCCACTCCATCAGCCATCACGACTCCACCACCAGAAATAATGACGGGGAATTTTGCGTTCGCCAATAACTCCGCAGCTTCATCCAAACTCTTCTCGCCACCAGGCCCACGATCAAGACGAGCAGGTTGTGGAATTTCGACTTCAATCTCACCATAAAAATAATCGCGAGGAATGTTCAATTGAGTGGGACCCATTTCGGACATCGCACGATCAAAACAACGGCCGGTGTATTCAGCCATCCGCTTTGGATTATTGACGTGGCCTTGATATTTAGTGAACTCTGCAAACATCGGCAATTGGTTTGCTTCCTGAAACCCGCCTAAGCCCATACCCATTGTTCCGGTCTCTGGAGTAATCATCACTACCGGGCTATGCGCCCAATAGGCAGCTGCAATTGCTGTGACGCAGTTACTGACGCCGGGGCCATTTTGACCAATTACAACACCATGGCGACCGCTCACTCGTGAGTAGCCATCAGCCATATGTGCTGCTCCCTGCTCATGCACAACAGGTATTAACCGAATGCCAGCAGGAGCAAAAATATCCATTGCATCCATAAAGGCAGACCCCATAATTCCAAAGATATCCGTCACGTTATTGGCGGCCATTGTTTCAACAAAAGCCTCCGAAGGGTCATTTTTTGTGGGCCAGCTGGTAAATTAGCGCCAGTCTTAGACATTTAGCTCTCCTAGATATTCAATTAAACGGAACAATTTGTTCTACAATGTCTATATTAATGGTGTATTTTCTGCCATGTCAAGCATATAAACCCCGATATGGAATATATTTGACAACGCATTAAGACTCTTAAAGGACGCACTATGGCTTCAAGCCCTCCATCCATCGATTTATTGGATTTTCAACCGGATAAGTTGGTTTCGCTTCATACTGCTTTTCCAGAGTGCAAGGGCTTTACTGATTTTCAAATTCCTGCATTTAGCCAAAAATCTGACTTAGTGCCATCAGTGGATCCCAGTTATCAACTCAATCCCCAAGCTAGTGTGGCGATCCTCGCTGGTTTTGCTTATAACCGCAGGGTCATGCTGCAGGGTATGCATGGCACTGG
>CAJARE010000007.1 GCA_903944255.1 uncultured beta proteobacterium | reverse complement strand
TCTTGATGTTTAAGCCAACTGGTCTGTATGGGGGGATGAAAAATGCATAATCCTCAAGTAAAAGCTATTCGATTTATTGAGCTATTTTTACTTTCATCGGCCTTCGTACTTTATATAGCTGGAAGTATCTTTCAAGACACATTCTTTCTGAGGCTGGCTACGGAAGCATTGATCTTTGGCGGGCTTGCAATGTCCGTTGATTTATTGCTTGGGATTGTCGGACTACTTTCTCTTGGCCAGGCTTTTTATTTTGGCTTTGGCGCGTATTTATCTGCTTTAGTTTTAAAAGAAATTTCGCCATCATTTTTTTTGGCAATAGGGATTGTGACCCTTTCATCTATTTTATTAGGGTGGATTGCCAGCTTCGTAGCTCTTCGGTCAAAAGGGGTTTACTTTGCATTAATTACCTTTGGACTTGCGCAGGTAGCCGCCAAGGTTGTCTATAACACTCGCAGCCTTGGAGCATCAGATGGGATGATGGGCGTACCTATTTTGCAGATCTGGACCCCATTTGGCTCTATAGATACTAGTCAGCCAGGCGCCTTTTTTCTGATTACTTTGTTGACTATTGGGGTGTTATACGCCATCTTAAAATATTTTCTTACAACCCCTATGGGATCAATATGGCATGCTATTAGATGCAATGAGGATCGTTTGGCCTACGTCGGCTACAAGTCGAAAGGGCCAAAGCAAGTTGCATTTATTTTGGCTGCTATGGTTGCTGCTGTATCTGGGGCTCTTTATCCGATGTTAAGAGGTTTTGTTTCACCAGAGCTAATGTTCTTTAGTGTTTCTGGTAATGCGGTAGTTACGGTTGTTTTGGGTGGCGTTGGAACTTTAATAGGACCAATTCTTGGCAGCGTTCTTTTGACATCATTCAAATCCATTATTGGAACTTGGACTGTTCACCACCATATTGTTATAGGCATTATCTTTGTGCTTATTGTGGTCTCTGCACCAAAGGGATTAGCCGGCTTACTAGCTAAATACATAGGTAAGAAACATTCTAGTAAAGGAGGGGAGTGATGGAACATATGGAAGTCATTCTCAAGGCAAATCATTTAAGTAAGCGTTTTGGCGGCCTTAGAGCGGTTGATGATGTAAGTTTTGAAGTGACGCGTTTAGGCGTCACTTCTATTATTGGTCCAAATGGTGCAGGTAAGAGTACCCTCTTTAATTTAATTAGCGGTACTTTTACTGCTGATTCTGGGCTTGTTGAGTTAGGTGACTTGAATCTTACGCGAATGAGTCCTGAGGGGCGATTGTCATGTGGTATGGCCCGATCATTTCAGATTACCAATCTCTTTTTCGACCTTTCTGTGATTGATAATTTAAGAATAGCAAGCCAAGCATTAGAGTCTCGTTCACATTTATTTTTGCCCTTAAGTAAAAGCACTATTGCAATTGCAAGAGCGGATGAATTATTACAAGAATTTGGATTGCTTGATTCTCGCGAACAACTTGCAGGAGCCTTATCTCATGGCCAGCAAAGACGGTTAGAAATTGCAGTTACATTGGCAACTCGACCAAAACTCCTACTCTTAGATGAGCCTACCCAAGGGATGTCTCGAGGCGATACACAGGAGACTGCTGAGCTGATTAAACATCTGGGATCAAAAATAACAGTTCTGTTAATTGAGCATGACGTAGATCTTGTAATGGATTTATCCAAAAAGGTCATCGTAATGGCACAAGGAAAGAAATTAGCTGAAGGTAATCCCGAGGAGATTCGTGCCAATCCGCTTGTACAAACAGCATACTTTGGTGAGGAGTTAGCATGATTTTGGAGATGCATGATGTGCATGTCAATCTTGGGTTATCCCATGTTTTACAGGGAGTGAATTTATCTATAGATCCCGGAGAGACGGTAGGTCTATTTGGAAGGAATGGGGTTGGTAAAACCACTATTGTTAAAACCATTGCTGGTTGGTATAAGCCCTCCCAAGGAAAAATATTATTTCATGGTCAAGCCATTGATGCTTTACCACCAAACGAAATTACAAGATTGGGGCTGGGGTTGGTGCCGGAGGATCGAAGGGTATTTCCTGGTCTCAGTGTCGAGGGCAATCTTAGGCTCGGATTGATGCAAGTCCAGGCAAGTGAGCGAAAAGCTGCAGAACAGCGCATACAAATGGTCTTTGAACGATTTCCACGGCTCAGTGAAAGGCGAGATCAATCAGGCACCACTTTATCTGGCGGCGAGCAGCAAATGTTGGCAATGGCACGAGTATTGGTCGGCAATCCAAAACTATTATTAATTGATGAGCCTACTGAAGGGCTTGCTCCCATGGTAGTTGCCGATATTTTTCGGCTTATGGAGGAGTTGAAGTCTCAGGGAATTTCCATTCTTCTGATTGAGCAAAATATCCATAAAGCGATTCATTTATGCGATAGACATTATGTAGTTGAGCGAGGAAAGGTAGTGCTTGAAGGCAATTCTAAAAATATAGAAGAACGTCAAGAATTAATAAGACGAGTAAGTGTTTAATAATTTATTGGAAAGATTCATGAAATCTTTATCTCAATAGAGTAGACCGCCTTAAAGGAAAAATACTTGCATCCTTAAATTTTCAAAGATTTTTGATTTAAGGGGTGTCTCAATAAAGTTCATTTCTTTGAAGTAACTTTTGTTGTTGCATTGATATTTTTTATTGTTGTTTCTGTTGTATTGTTCAGATTTGTCTGTGCAACCTGTACCGCATGCTTGATTGCCTTTTGACTAGTTTCAAATACATTAGTGTTAATCTGCATCTAATCCTGATCCGCCATTTGTATCTAACTTTAATCCACCAATGTGATCAGGTTATCTTTTACTAGCGGAGTATATTAAACAGATACTGGACTGAAATTGGATGCAAATTAGGGCGCTAATTGGATCAGTTTTGGATGCAAATCAACACGCAAAGCCTTATTCTA
>CAJARE010000006.1 GCA_903944255.1 uncultured beta proteobacterium | reverse complement strand
TTCATGGTGCAAACCAAGGCCTATGATCGTAAGGATCAGCCCTGTAAGATTTGTAAAACCCCGATCAAGCAAATTGTCCAGGGGCAGCGTTCCACCTATTTCTGCCCGCAATGCCAAAAGCGTTAATGAAGCAGTTCTCTATAAAATTAATTGCTTGGCATCAGCAAAATGGCCGTTCTGGATTACCCTGGCAAGGTAACCGTGATCCTTATGCGGTCTGGGTTTCAGAGATTATGCTGCAGCAAACACAAGTAGCAACCGTATTAGAGCGCTACCCGCGTTTTATGAAGCGCTTTCCTACAGTGAACAAATTAGCCACTGCTGATGTTGATGAAGTATTGGCGGAGTGGGCTGGATTAGGTTATTACTCCCGCGCGAGAAATTTACATGCTTGTGCAAAGCAGGTGGTAGAGCAATACTCAGGAAAATTTCCGAGTGACCCTCTTTTACTAGAGCAGCTCAAAGGGATTGGGCGTTCAACCGCAGGCGCGATTGCTGCATTTGCTTTTCATGAGCGAGCTCCCATACTCGATGCGAACGTCAAACGTATTCTTGCGCGTATTTTTGCAGTAGATGGAGCATTGCAAGATAAGGCAGTCAATGAGCAGCTGTGGAAGTTGGCTGAAGATCTATTGCCTAGCAAGCGAGAAGATATGCCGGTTTATACCCAGGCCTTAATGGACTTTGGCGCAACTTGGTGTACCTCACGCAAGCCTGTCTGCTTGAGTGGTGAGCGGAAATGTCCTTATTTGAAAGAATGCCAGGCGAACTTGAGTGATCAGGTTTTATTATTTCCGCAAAAAAAGGTGAAAGCAAAATCACCAGAATTTAATTGCGATATGCTTTTGATGAGGAGTGGTAATTCTATTTTGTTGCAAAAGCGGGCAAGCAAAGCAATTTGGGGCGGTCTCTGGTCTCTTCCCGAATCACCCTGGAAGCCAAGAGCGTCAGCTATACAGGCCTTAGATATCAGCACAAAGGATTTGCTGGCAGTGGCATTGCCCAATGAAAAGATTACTGCCTTATTAAAGTCATCCCAAAAGCTCATTCGGGGTGAGCAAATTAAACATGTCTTTACTCATCGTCGTCTTTGGATGCAGATATGGGAAGCTAGCTTATCTAAACCGCTTGAATTTTCAAATACAGACTTAAAGTGGGTGCCGTTGGCTCAATTGGGACGTTACGGATTACCGCAACCAATCAAAGTACTTTTACAGCAATTGAGTCTAGTTCACGGTGGCGGTCTAAAAAATTAAGCTGCAAGTTAACCAGATCTTTTTGGGCCCTAAAGTGTTCGCTAATTCGATTCACCAGATAAACAGAGCGGTGCTGGCCACCAGTGCATCCGATAGCAACGGTTAAGTAGCTTCGTCCATCAGCAATATAGTGGGGCAACCACTTATCTATGAACTGAATGATGTCACTTTCCATACTGACTACTTCTGGAATTTTTTCTAAGAATTCTTTAACGGGTTTG
Organism: uncultured beta proteobacterium; assembly: GCA_903944255.1. Classification (GTDB taxonomy): domain Bacteria; phylum Pseudomonadota; class Gammaproteobacteria; order Burkholderiales; family Burkholderiaceae; genus Polynucleobacter. The sequence goes on along the minus strand of CAJARE010000006.1, from coordinate 7,891 downwards.
TCGTTGCCTGTCAGAGGGCGTAAGATTTTGTCGTAGTGCGGATTGGGCAAACAACGAACATCAAAAACTAAATCCGCTTCACTTGGAACCCCTTTTTTGAAGCCAAAGGATTCAAAAACGATTGTCAGTCCAAGAGGCTTGTCTTGGAGTAAATCCTGAATCCAGGAACGTAATGCGTGAGCGGGAATATTACTCGTATCAATGCTGTGAGCTTGGTTGCGCAATGGCTCTAGAAGCTGACGCTCCTTATCGATTGCTTCAATGAGCGTTGCTGATTGTGACTGTTCTGCATTGGAAGATAGAGGGTGGCGACGTCTTGTTTCTGAGAAGCGCTGTACTAAGGTGTTGGTATTCGCATTTAAGAACACTATCCTTACCTGATGATTACGCCCTAAGTTCTCTAAAATTGACGGAAGCTCTTCAATCGATTGGCCACGGCGTGCATCAATGGCAACGGCAACGCGCTCACATTTTTCATTCTCGAGTGTGCTAATGAGGTTTTCTAATAAAGAAACTGGGAGATTGTCTACACAGTCGTAACCCGCATCCTCAAAAGCTCTTAGGGCTACTGATTTACCCGAGCCTGAGATTCCGGTAATCAGATTGATTTGCATGATTTAAAGCAGGCGCCCTTGTGATTTCGTTGAGTCGGTTTCAGCGTTCATTTGTAAGCGCTGGCGTTCCATAAATTCTTTTAAAGTATCGATGCCACGTAATTGCAAAATCGTATTTCGTACGGCTGCCTCAACTAGTACGGCTAAGTTGCGACCTGCAGCTACTTGGATTTTGACTGTGCGAATTGGTACACCCAGGACATCGATGTGCTGAGCCTCCAAAGGTAATCTTTCGAATTCGCCATCCGTTCTGCGGACCAATTGAACAATCAGACGTAATTTTAATTTTCGACGAACAGCAGTTTCGCCAAAAATAGTACGAATATCCAATAATCCTAGCCCGCGCACTTCCAGTAAGTTACGCAGAATAATTGGACAACGACCTTCGATATAGTCTGAGCCTAATCTGGCAAAGTCAACTGCATCATCGGCGACTAAGCCATGGCCGCGAGAAATGAGTTCTAGACCCAATTCACTTTTGCCTAATCCAGATTCGCCAGTAAGTAAGACCCCTAAACCCAAAATATCCATGAACACGCCATGCATCGTGATTTGAGGCGCACCAATTTTAGTTAAGTAAATGCGCAGATGATCAATAACTTCAGCAGCAGAAATACTGGTGGTAAATAAAGGGGTAGATGAGCGTTGGCAAAAGAGCTGGAGGTCGGGATCTGCAGATTTTCCATCTGCAACAATGACACATGGCGGCGTTTTTGAAATTAAGTTAAAGATTTGCTCTTGTTTTTGCTCCAACTCAAGTGCTGCATGATAGTCAACCTCTTGTTCGCCAAAGATTTGAATGCGACTAGGGTGAATGAGGTTTAAGTGACCTACTAAATCAGAGCTGGCTGCAGCAGCTTTGACTGCTTCAGGTGGGAAGGTGCGGTCTGCACCTTCTAGGCCGCCAATCCAAGAAAGCTTGAGATCGGAAACGTTGTCATCAAAAATCTGCTGCGCAGTGACTCCATCTAAGAGTAGGGGCTGAGTCATTTTGGTAAACCCCACTGTTGAAGCAAGTTACATACTTTGTCGGGCTCACTTGTTGAAGATAAAAATTGACGAGCATCCGAATCTGATAAAAGTTGTGCAATTGAAGACAAAATTTCAAGGTGTTGTTGAGTCGCTTTTTCAGGGACCAGTAAAAAAATTAAAATAGATACCGGCTCACCATCTGGGGCAGCAAAATCAATCGCATTTTTTAATCGCATGAAAGCGGCAATTGGCTGCTTTAGACCTTTAACACGACCATGGGGAATGGCAACACCAGCCCCTAGAGCCGTGGATCCTAAATCTTCACGCGCATTGAGAAAGCCAACCACTGCATTTGAGTCAATACCAATTTGCTTAGAAAATAAGTCCCCTGCGGCAGCAAATGCATCCCCTCTGTTATTAGCAGGGCTATCTAATGCAATGCAGTCGAGGGCAAAAAGATGAGTCAGGGCATTCATATCCAATGATTATAGGTGTCCTGACGTAGCAAATTACTCAAAATGCTTATCGTGATGGTGATCTTGAATCTTTTCCTTGTGTTTTACGACTTGACGCTCGAGTTTATCGACGACTGAGTCCATTGCGTGGTAGAGGTCTGCATGATGAGCTTCGGCAAAAAGTTCCTTGCCCTTGAGGTGGAGGGTGATCTCAGCGCTTTGACGGAGATCCTTTTCTTTAGCGTTATCGACAATCAGAAAGGCTGAAGCGTCAATGACATGGTCAAAGTGCTTTCGAATTTTGGCTAAACCTGCCTCGAGATGCGTGCGCATGGCAGGGGTAACTTCCACATGACGGCTATTAATTTTGAGATTCATCAGCAACTCCTTTGATAAGTGCGTACGCATGCTCATGCTTGGGGTGCGCAGCAAGCCCCTGAAATTCTGGAGATATCGCTTTGAGAAGAAAACTCATGAACCTCCAGCGTATCAGCGAATTTGCCGAAAACCAAGGGGGGAAGCACTTATTTATTACGTATCGGGCTCAGAAGCGCGCCCAGCTTACATCCGGAAGTTTTCGCCCAGATAAACTCTGCGAACAGCGTCGTTTTGAATAATTTGATCGGGCTTGCCTTCAGCCAGAACGCTACCCTCGCTAATGATGTAAGCGTGATCACAAATTCCCAGGGTTTCTCGAACGTTATGGTCAGTAATCAGGACCCCAATTTGGCGGTCACGCAGAAAACGCACAATTCTTTGAATTTCCCCAACGGCAATAGGGTCAACACCCGCAAATGGTTCATCTAACAAAATAAATTTTGGTGAAGAGGCTAGTGCTCTAGCAATTTCTACACGCCGCCTTTCGCCTCCCGAAAGAGATAGTGCTGGGTTGTTACGAAGATGAGTGATTTGTAATTCACCTAAGAGCTCATCAAGACGTTGTGCAATTGCTGCCTTGCTTAATCGCTTGCCACCTTGTACCTGGAGCTCTAGTACGGCTTGAATATTTTCAGCAACATTGAGCTTACGAAATACCGATGCCTCTTGAGGTAGATAGGAGAGACCCATGCGCGCTCGTTCATGAATGGGTAGTTGGGTAATATCTGCGCCATCAAGCACGATATTGCCGCCATCTAAGGGAACTAAGCCCACAATCATGTAAAAAGAGGTAGTTTTACCGGCTCCATTTGGCCCTAGTAGGCCAACTACCTCACCGCATTTTACTTGTACGGATACGTCACGCACAACGGTTCTAGAGCCATAACGTTTCTGCAGGTGTTGCGCAGTCAGGGTTGGTACATGATTGGTTTGAGCTAAATCCGCTGTCATTTCTCTAATAGCGCTTTTCGTCTTGGGGTAAGTATTGCTCTTGCTACGGGAAGGTCATCCGGTTTGATATCTTTTGGGGGTATGACTCGATAGTACTGCTTTACATCATCGTATTCAATTTTCCAGCCGGTCAGTTTGTCGAGCATTTGCATATTTAGAAGACGCCTTAGAGTGGCATCACCTGTGATTGTGAGTAACTCTGTTTTTGCATCATAGGTAGCATGAGCCCCTCGACCTTGCATAAATTCATTGGCGCGTCCTTCGCGACGTTGTCTAAAGGTGGCGACTGCTTCAGGCGTACCCTTAACATCAATGAATTCATAGCCTTGTGGATCAATTCGAATTTGACCATCTTCACCAGTGACGATGATGCTACCTTTAACTAGCAATATATCTCCATTGAGGTCATAAACTTGAGTCGTATCATTACCAAATACTTTATCCGCCTCAAGAATGATGGGCTTATCCTGATCAGCCTTTTCCGCATAAGCCAGTTGAAATACATTAACAACTACTAAGGCCAGGCATACCAGAGCAAAAGGGAGATTGATCTTGAGGCTTTGCATGCTATTGAGATTCCTTTGGTGCACGCTCAATGCGACCTTTCACTCTACCTGAAAGCCTCATACTCTGATCAACGTTATTGAAAGTTCCCCCCGCCGTAGAGTTCATGATTGACATGCCTTGTTCAAGCGTCATCGGCTTGTCGGTCTCAATAATGTCATCGTTAATAAATACCTTGAAATAACTAGAAGCAGCAAGCATTCGGGCACTTGCTGCTTGGGTCTCTGTAGCCTCTTGTGCAGGGCGATAAATTTGCGCATTGTCATATAAATCCATAATGGTGAGATCGCCATCTATATGCCCAGTATCCGCTTTTACAGTGACTGGCGCCTTATTGATTTGAAAGAGCCGCATGCGAGGCGTCAGAACATCCATTGAGGCGTCATCATCGTAATGAATGAGTTTTTTGCCGGTAACTCGATACTTAGTGGTACCAAGTTCATTTAGGGCCGTCAAAGTTCCATCCTCAATAGTGTAGTCAGGCTCGTGAAGTCGAACGCGCTCAAGAGTGGATTTATTTTCTTGGGGAGTATTTTTTTCAACCAAATAAAAAGTCAGTAGCGTCAGTAAACCCATTAGCAGCAGAGGCATTAAGCCTAGTAGCACACGGAAGACTCCTACTTTGATTTTTTGAGAATTTACCGCCATGACTTACTGACAAGCCTTATTCAAAAGTTCTTCGTAACGATTTTGGGCTTTCAGTATGAGATCACATACTTCGCGCACTGCACTATTTCCGCCTGCACGAGAAGTTACAAAATGAACATACTCTTTTACTGCCTCATGAGCCTGTGCTGGGCAAGCACGAAACCCAGCGCTCTTCATCATGGCAAGATCTGGCCAGTCATCGCCCATCACAGCACAATCTTTTGGAGTCATCCCCAAAGATTTGAGTACTTGATCTAAAGCAAGTGCTTTATTTTCAACTCCCATATGCACCTGTTTAATTCCGAGCTCTTCGCAACGGGCTAATACCATTTTGGAATGACGACCAGTAATGATGGCTGTTGGTATACCAGATTGCTCTAATAATTTAATACCCAAGCCATCTTGAATATCAAAAGCTTTCAAAGCTTCCTTGCCATCAGCGCCAATCCATACTTGACCATTGGTCAACACGCCATCTACGTCTAGGACCAGCAGCTTGACTTTGCTCGCTCGCTCCCAGGCTTGTGGGTATTGGCTAGCAGGATTAGTGACGTGGGAGCTAAAAGCGTTCGGCATAACTGAGATCAGTATCGTTAAATAACTTTGGCTGCAAACAAGTCATGTAAATTGAGCGCTCCCAAAAGAGTGCCTGAAGCATCTGTTACCACTAGCTGATTGATGCGATATTTTTCCATCATCTCAATAGCTTCCTCGGCAATCAACTCGGGTGGGATAGTACGCGGCTTAGAAGTAGTTGCATCCTTAATGGTCACGCCACCAAGATTGCTTGTTTTTTCTAGTAGGCGACGTAAGTCACCATCAGTAAAGATCCCAGTAACCTTCTTTGCATCATCTAAGGTAATCACCATGCCCATCCGTTTAGATGTCATCTCTAATAAAGCTTCTTGAAGTGTGGCGTTAATGGAAATCTTTGGGGTATCTTCAAGGGGGCGCATCACTTCACTAACATGCATCAATTGTTTGCGACCCAGTCTGCCGCCTGGGTGTGAGCGAATAAAGTCTGCCGCTTCAAATCCTCTGGCATCTAACAGAGCAACAGCTAAGGCGTCACCCATTGCCAAAGTTGCAGTAGTGCTAGTAGTGGGGGCTAGATTTAATGGACACGCTTCTTTTTCAACACTGGTATCAAGATGAGCATCTGCTAATTTAGCGAGTGAAGATTGGGGTGCGCCTGTAAGGGCAATCAATTTAGCGCCAGTACGCTTAACAATGGGAACAATCATGAGCAGCTCTTCGGTTTCCCCTGAATTAGAAAGCGCTACAAAGACATCATCACGCGTTACCATCCCTAAATCACCATGGCTGGCTTCAGCTGGGTGTACGAAAAATGCGGGTGAACCTGTGGACGCAAATGTGGCGGCAATTTTGCGAGCAATATGGCCTGATTTACCTATACCCGAGACGACGATACGGCCTTTGCAGCCATGCAAGAGATCTACTGCAAGGACAAGGGCATCAGCATTGGCTCCTTCCAGGCGATCACGCATGGTTTGCAGGGCTGCAGCCTCAATAGTGAGGGTGTCACGCGCAAGCTTTAGGGTTCGTTCACGAGTCTTAGCTATCATCGAGTAAGTATATGCCGTCAGTCCTTCAGTTAACTCTCATTCTCTTGGCCTCTGGTGTGGCCGGAGTCGTTATTTTCCGCTATTTTGGCTTACCCCCTATTTTGGGCTATTTAGCCGTTGGGGTCTTGATTGGTCCCCATGCTTTAGGTTTGGCAAGCGATACGGCCACCGTCAAGTATTTAGCTGAATTCGGGGTGGTTTTCTTGATGTTTTCAATTGGCCTGGAATTTAACCTTCATAAGTTAAGGTCAATGCGTTCTATCGTATTTGGCCTTGGTGGCAGTCAAGTTATTTTGACCATCTTGTTGACCGTACCAGCAAGCTTTCTCATGAATTGGGTATATCCAATTTCTTGGCATGCAGCGATTGCATTGGGTGGTGCTTTAGCAATGTCATCCACCGCGATTGCGACAAAACTCATTTCTGACCGCTCTGAATTAGAGGCTGAGCATGGCCGAAATGTTGTTGGTATTTTGTTATTCCAAGATTTGGCCGTGGTCTTCTTATTGATCTTGTTACCATCACTTGGAAAAAACCCTACAGATTTATTTGTTGCATTGACAACCGCGTCTATCAAGATTTCGATTGCCTTGATCTTGATTTTCTTCATTGGCCAATCTTTGATGAGTCGCTGGTTCAGGTTGGTGGCAAAGTTGCGTTCACAAGAGTTGTTCATGCTCAACCTGCTTCTCATTGTTTTGGGTATGGCTGGCTTAACTGAGTATTTTGGTTTGTCATTGGCGCTGGGAGCATTTTTGGCAGGCATGTTGATTTCTGAAACACCTTATCGCCATCAAGTGGAAGAAGACGTTAAGCCTTTTCGTGATGTGCTTCTAGGCCTTTTCTTTATTACGATCGGGATGTTGCTCGATTTCAATGTAATTCGGGAACAGTGGGTCTTAGTTTTATTGCTGCTGATAGGCCCATTAGTATTTAAGTTTGGCTTGATTGCCATGCTCTCCCGGGCCTTTGGCTCTAGCTTGGGTGTATCGATTCGCACGGGTTTATGTTTGGCGCAAGCAGGTGAATTTGGATTCGTTTTATTAACCCAAATTGATGGCTTAGATTTAATTGATCACACTCTTAGCCAGGCAGTGCTAGCCGCGATGTTAATCTCCATGTTCTGCGCTCCATTCTTAATTGAATATAGCGACCGGATAGCAATGCGTTTTTCAAGCAATGAATGGTTACTGCAATCTCTGGCACTAACACGCGTAGCTGCAAAAAGTGTGCGCAATGAAAACCATGTGTTGATTTGCGGATTTGGACGTTCTGGGCAAAGTTTGGCCCGTATGCTTGATCAAGAAAAGATTCCTTATATTGCTTTGGACTTAGATCCCGATCGAGTCAAGGAGGCAGCGGCGGCTGGTGATAATGTGGTTTATGGTGATGCAAGTCGCGAAAATTATCTTAATGCGGCAGGTCTGAATCGCGCTAAAGCAGTAGTGATTACCTATGCAGATACTCCCGCAAGCTTACGTGTACTAAGGCAGGTCGAGCAATTACGACCAGGAATGACAGTGCTAGTTCGCACTAGAGATGATGCTGATATTGCTAAGCTACAAGCGGCAGGTGCAACTGAGGTTGTACCTGAACTGATTGAGGGTAGTCTGATGATTGCTTCTCACGTGCTACTCATTATGGGTGTACCGATGCGTAAAGTGGTTAGAAGAATTACTACCGCCAGAGAAGAGCGTTATAGCTTATTAAGGGGCTACTTCCG
>CAJARE010000005.1 GCA_903944255.1 uncultured beta proteobacterium | reverse complement strand
TCTATTAAAACCGATTGTGTGGATCAGCGCCAAATTTAGCCTGGTTTCAAGGCTAATCAGTTTATTTACAGCCTTTTGAATCCGTACGGGGATCACAAATCCGCCAACGCCCGCCACTCCCCATAATCAGTTGTCTCTCTAGATGCGAGACCCTGCGATGACCCAAAATCAGGCGATTTGCGACAAAGCCCCCTTGACCAGTCTTGGCTGCTCCAGCGGCATTAAATAAAATCCCTTTTTGACTGGAATGCGGATCACTAAAACCTTTGCCGCCACCCTTAAAGTACACCGGGAATAACTGCTCTTGCGAGAACCAATTTTTACTGGGGCAAGCTATTCCGCTAGTTTTATTGCTACAAGCACTATGAACTATCCAACCAGTCTCCCACTGATTATCTGCGCGGGGAGCGATCAGAATAGATTGGCCTAAATACAAAGCTTGGTTTCTGGCGAAATTGGCGTGAGCGATAAATCTTCTGGCAATCGTATCTATCTCTCGAGTAGCAATCTGTTCTTGCAAAAGCGGCATCGTGCTTACTGCCATGATGGCTACGATCAGGACTACTGCCATGAGCTCTAGTAGACTTGCGCCAAATTGTTTATCGGCTAAATCAGTCAAAAGACTGTCGCCAATTTAATCGACTTGCCGCTCCAGACTTTTCATCTAAGTAAACATGTACTTGAATACTCGGTTTTTGCTTACTGGAGATTAACCAGATATTTTTTCCAACTGATTGAATAAAGCAATGATTCTGCGTCAGTACTGCTAGCTGAGAAATATTCTCCTCACATTCCAATACGGATTTTTCAGCGGCAATGAAGTTGCGATGTGCAAGCGTCATACTATTTTTCTCAATAATAGCCAGCGCTGTCATGCGCTCTAAATAGGCTACTAAAGATGAAACGAGCAATAAGAGGGACAAGACCCAAGCCAAGATCACAGCAGGTTCCTGGTCGAAAAAGTACGCTGCAGTTCAAGCTGTAATGAGCGTCCATCTGTCATTTGCAAAGTGACCTTGTATAACTTTTGTCTCCCAGTCTCACTAGGCTTGAGCGGCGTAATATCCTCAATCCACAAACCATGGATACCATTCATCAAAGTCGTATTTTGAATGCGCCCCTGCCGATCCAATGACTGACACATCAAAGATCCACCATTCACTTTGGCGCCTTTAGGAACTCCTGCTTGACGCTCTACCAGAAAGCCCTGATGAGCTAACTGATGTTTAGTGCGGTCTTTGGTAATGACATTACCGATGCAATCAAAATCGATACCATCAGATAAGCCATGTTTGACTGTCAGAAAATCTGAGCCGCGATAGCCTGTCTTTTTCTGAATCTGAATAAACCGATTCGTATCAGCTCGTTGACTCTTCGTCACCGGAGATTGGATATGAGAAAAGCCTGCCATACGGATAGCTCGACCTATTAGTTCCAGTGCTCTATCGCCATCAGTCATTAAAGCCTGCGTCTTCTCAAATTGAATGTGTTTAGCCACCAGATCTGCGCTTGTTTTTAATAAGGGATTGAGAAGTACTAGGCAGAGCGCGAGACCGACTAAACACTCGAGTAGATTCATTTTTTACGGGACCAGTAGAGATAGATCGTACATATTCACTGCGTTCATAAACATCGGATTCCTTTCTTAGTTCTGCTTTTTGGGTTTGAAACTGAGCCTGGCGTAAAGCCAAACCAAGATAGATCTGCACCATCGACATCCAAACCCCCAAAATAAGACTCATGGCCACCAGGACCTCTAGCAAAATAAATCCCTCTTGAGTGCCTTTTTGTAAGGCGCCCTTGCTCAATAATTTTGTTTTTGGAAAATATCGGCTAAACCAGGGCATGCCTTATTTTCTAGATTCTCTAGACCCTTTGAAACACTCCTGTGGGGCTCTTCATGTCAGAAAGATGGGGTATTGCTGTAAGAGATCACCGTAATTGCCTCATCAGCTTAAAATAGAGGGCTATGCCAAACAAACTCGCCTCCACTGAAGAAATCATTGCTGAGCTCAGCGCTGGGCGGATGGTCGTCTTGGTCGATGAAGAAGATCGTGAAAATGAAGGTGATCTTGTACTCGCTGCAGATCACGTGACAGC
>CAJARE010000004.1 GCA_903944255.1 uncultured beta proteobacterium | reverse complement strand
CCAGCGGGTCCATTACGTGAGCCTGCAACACGTGAACGTGATGCCACTCTCCTCACCGGCAAACAGGAGCCCAGTAAAACCCATGGCTTACTCGATGAGTATTTTTTAGGGCGCAGAGCATTTCTGGTATCCGGTAAATTAGGCACGCCCTATCAATTAATCGATCCAAGCAATACTCAAACGATGGAGTCCATTGCCAATACCTATCTACCCAAGCAGATCACTGCTGTAGCTGCGCTCGGTAACCCGCAAGGCTTTTTTGATGATCTGCTTGAAAATGGCGTTGCCGCAAAGTACATTCCCCTCCCCGATCACGCTACTTACACACCTGAGTTTTTTGAGTCGATTCATGCGGACTGCATCCTCATTACCGAAAAAGATGCTGTCAAATGTGCTGCTATTGCGGATGAGCGTATTTGGGTAGTTCCGATGAACTTACGTATTTCTGATGACTTGGCAGACTGGCTGCAATCTATCCTTCAAAGACCCGATCCAAACCGTTACACTTTGTAATCACTACACCTTCACGAAACACGAAATACCATGGATAAACGCCTTCTCGAAATTTTGGTCTGTCCTTTATGCAAAAGTCCCTTACATCTCGATGCGGAGAAAAAAGAGCTTATTTGCAAAGCAGATCGCTTGGCCTACCCGATTCGCAATGACATCCCTGTCATGATGGTAGACGAGGCTCGCAGTCTGAGCGCTGATGAATACTAAATCTAAGGCTCCTGAGTTTTTAGTAGTGATTCCTGCCAGACTAGGATCAACTCGCTTACCACGCAAACCACTAGCAGACCTCGCAGGTAAGCCAATGGTAGTGAGAGTTGCCGAACGGGCAAAACAATCTCTCGCTCAAAGCGTCATCGTTGCAACCGATTCAGCAGAAATTCAAGCGGCCTGTAATGAACATCAGATCGAATGTTTACTGACCCGCACAGATCATCCTACTGGGACCGATCGTCTTGCTGAAATTGTGCAACTACTCAAATTACCAGCTAATGCATTAGTGGTAAATGTTCAAGGTGATGAACCCCTCATTCCGCCTGATCTAATTAACCAAGTCGCACAGACTTTAGCGGATCACACGCATTGCGCCATTTCTACAGTTGCTACAGCGATTTACGATAAAGCAGAAATTGATAACCCAAATGTCGTAAAAGTAGTGCTCAATAAAAATAATGAAGCCCTCTACTTTTCGAGAGCGCCGATACCGTTCGTACGAGATCAAGATCAGCCAATACCGACGACTCATCTGCGCCATTTGGGAATCTATGCCTATCGTGCTGATTTTCTGCAAGCCTATACGCGTTTAGAGCCTGCACCACCAGAGCAGGCTGAAGCCCTTGAGCAACTCAGGGCGCTTTGGAATGGCTATCGCATTGCGGTTCATATAGCCCCAGAAGCACCGCCAGCAGGGGTAGATACCCCCGAGGACCTAGACAGGATTCGCCAGATTCTGAGTAAATCCTGATATCAGGATTTCTTGGGGATAATCCTAAGAACGAGGCTCATAGCTTCCTTACAAAATACACGACAATGACAGCTCTTCTAAGGGGAAAATCATGCGCTTAATTCTGCTTGGTGCACCAGGTGCCGGTAAAGGAACTCAAGCACAGTTTATTTGTGAAAAATATGCCATTCCACAAATATCTACTGGAGACATGTTACGCGCAGCTGTTAAAGCAGGAACAGAATTGGGTATTGCTGCCAAGAAAATTATGGATTCAGGTGGCCTTGTTTCTGATGACATCATCATCGGCTTAGTGAAAGATCGCTTGACCCAACCTGACTGCAGCAAAGGTTATTTGTTCGATGGTTTTCCAAGAACCATTCCACAAGCACAAGCGATGAAAGATGCTGGAGTACCGATCGACTTTGTTTTAGAGATCGACGTACCCTTTGACGCCATCATCGATCGTATGAGTGGCCGTCGTGTTCACCCAGCCTCTGGACGTTCATATCACATCAAATTCAATCCGCCAAAAGCTGAAGGTAAAGATGATGTCACTGGCGAGGCTCTCATTCAGCGCGATGACGATAAAGAAGAAACCGTTCGTAAACGTCTACAGGTATATAACGACCAGACTAGGCCCTTAGTTGAGTACTACTCAAGTTGGGCAGCGCAGGCAAACTCTGCAGATAAAGTAAAAGCGCCGGCTTATCGCAAAATTAGTGGAACCGGTAGTGTTGACGACATCACTGCATCTATCTTTGCCATGCTTAAGTAATCAAGAGCTACTTCTATTAAAAGGACTGCATTGCAGTCCTTTTTTATTAACTATGTACTGTCAATCGCATACCTAATGCATTAATGACTTTTGCAACCGTTTCAAAACGTGGCTGAGCACCTAACTTTAGAGCTCTATAAAGTGCCTCACGCGTAACACCACTTTTTTTAGAAATCTCCATCATTCCTTTTGCTTTTGCAATATCTCCTATCGCAGCAACAAATAAAGCAGGATCACCATCTTCCAATACGGCATTTAGGTAATCAGCCATATCCTTATCTGTTTTTAAATAGTCGACAGCATCGAAAACGGCAAAGTCAGTAATTTTTAGTTTCTTAACTTTCTTCATTTACTTCTCCAAGTTTTCTAGGAGCTTTTTAACCTGCTTAATATCGGCCGATTGTGTTGATTTGGATCCGCCACCTAACATCAATAAAGCTAACCTTCCATATTGGATGTAATACATCCGCCAACCAACCCCAAAATGCTCTCGCATTTCCCAAATCCCATTGGCTAAAGGACTCACATCTCCAAGGTTACCCAGATTAACCTTACGTAGTCGAGCAAGCAATCGTTTTTGAGTAACGGAATCTCTAATACCCCTAAACCAAGCCTCAAATTCATTTGTTTTTCTAATTTCGTACATCAATAGATTGTAACCAATTGGTTACAGTATACAAGCAAAGACCATCGAGGTGAAATAGTTTTTTAGTGCCTTATTTTGTGTGGGCTATAGATGATAAATTCTAGTAATGAAAAGCAAAAAATCAAATAGTCGAATAATCAAAGAAATGACTGAGACGATCAACGGGCTTTACACGCATCAAATAATCAGCATGAAAGACTTTGATGAATTCAAAAAAACTGTTGGAATGAAAAAAGTTTTGCTAGAAAAAAGATTCTTAGCCAGCAAAGTCAAAAGTTGAATTATTAAACCCTACTTCAACTCTTTTAGCGCACTCTCAAAGGACTCAATATCAGCAAAGCTTCTATAGACAGAAGCAAAGCGAATGTAAGCGACCTTATCCAGGCGCTTGAGTTCACGCATGACTAGCTCTCCAACGCGCTCACTCGGGATTTCTTTTTCGCCTAGGCTCAGTAATTTTTCCTCGATACGAGCAATTGCTTCGTCTACCGAGTCGGAAGACACTGGGCGCTTACGTAGAGCCAATTTAATTGAACT
>CAJARE010000003.1 GCA_903944255.1 uncultured beta proteobacterium | reverse complement strand
TCGGAATCAAGAATGGATACGGATATGGGTCGCAGTGCTTATAAGTTAGAGGCTATTAAGATGGCGCCATTTAAATGAGAAATAAAAGGTGGCACCGCAACCAATGAAAGTCTCCTGTTGGCCGCAAGCAGCCCATCAGGCCATAATCTATTGGTATTGCCACTCGGTAAACTGTGTAGTAATTGCCTACACACTTTTTGGCACCTTTACCGTTACTTAAAGTAACGCTCTAATGACCAAACCAGACCGTTTGTCTCAAAAGCTGGCTTTTTGTGAGTTTTAGGTCCTGTTTAGGTTCTCTGGTTATGAGAGCAGAAGCCCAAGGTAGACCCTTATAAACACGGGGTCTGCGGGTGGTCAGTGTCGGTGTGTAAGAAAATGTGTAAGCAAATTCGGGGATTTAAAGGAAGAGCTCTGTCGGTCTTTGGTTTTCAAAACCAAAGGATTTTTGGAGCAACCTTCTAACACTTCGTTGCTCCAAAGCACTTTTGAGTGAATGAGCATTACTTGAAGTAACGCTCAAGGGGTTCGAGTCTTGCCCGACCCATAACAGACGCTCAAAGAAAAACCACCCTAAGGTGGTTTAAACTAACCCATATGCTCGATTTACTTATAAAACAAACTAAATACATCGGCACCTGCTTTATCAACATCGTAGCTTGAGACCGATTTCATTTGCTTAATATTTTTAAGCTTATTCATATCAATCATAGCGAAGTTCATCGCGTTAATACTACGAACAAAATACTGATTTCGGTTTAAGTCGCTCATCGTAGTCCAAAGCGTAACTTCACTGGTAAAGCCCTTGCCACGCAACCCATCACCAGTACCGCCTGGTGCATCGACAGTCAGGTCATATGGTCTATCAAAGTTATTCATGATGTGAGCGAGAGTGATCATTGCATCATCAGGCGTCTTTGCTTTACGTACATAAGTTGTATAAAAAGCAGCCTTCACAAAACGGCCCTGCGATGTTTGTGCAGATGGTAAAGCAGTCAGGGCAATACCACTATCTTGAGTAGCTAACTTCAGCTTACCCAATTGTCCTGTATTTTTATCAACGTTTGTAAAGGTGTAGTTACTGAGGTTTTGTAAATGCCATGGGAAATCAGGCCCATTGGTCATAACACCAACCGGGTTGTCATAGACATTCATTTTTCCACTTGAAATCTCAACAACTACATTGGCACCTGATTTATCTACAATGCCGTAATGCATTGGAAAAGGGCTAGAGCTGAACTCTTTTGCAACTGGCACCCAAAACGCTGTTTGATTGCTTGCAATAGCGGCCTTCAATTCGGCAACGCTCTTAAATCTACCAAGTACCCACGATCCAAAATCAGTAATTGCTAAAAGCTTAGAGGCATCCTTATCAACTGGGATTGCTGTAGTCGCGCTGAACCAGTTGACTTTCATGCTTAAGCCCTGATCATTCATCCCATCTGCAAAAGTAATTTGTTTGGCGGTTGGTATGACTTGTGCGGTCATACCTAATATTGCGTAATTTGTATTAAAGGTTTTACCCTGGCTACCAGTAGGCGTAAATGACTCAATTTTTGTACCAGCCGGCATGTAAGTCATTGCGGTTGGAACAATTGAACTGAATTCAAGTGTGCGGCCATGATAAGCATTGCCATTGACATCAGTAATCATCAGGGATGTACATGCAATGGCATTTCCCAAGGAGGCAAAGCTAAGTGATGCAGCCGTTAAGAGGCTAACTATAGATTTCATTTTCATATTCATGCCCTTGTAAATTATTGTTTAGAGATCATTAAGATCTAAAAGTTATGGCAAATTGCAAGCTCTTTAAACTGGCCTTTTTCCCTTCACGGCATTAAGAAATTCTTCATTGCCCCTCTCTCTTTTTTAATGATGCTAATCAACCTACAAAATTAATAGTCACAATACTTTCCATAACTTTTATTGGTCAAGTGGAATATATTTAAAAATTTGATTTTTATTTTTTAATAAAATATCCAAGCATCGAATAAAGACCAGAACCAGAAATAGAAAAAGCAAATAAACCAGTAAATGAGATGAGCATAGATAAGCCTTGCCATTCTGGCCCTGCGCTGTAATTAGAGCCAATAGTTGTGTACATACCGCTTACATAATGAAAAGTAACTAAGGGGTCAGGAAAGACCTTAAAAGACTCTAAAACCCATGTGAGAACAAAAATATCCCCAACATGACTAAGAATCACAAGCAATATCATTAGAAAGTACATTAATAGATTGAGCTTTAAAGTCATCTTGGTCGATGTCTTTCCAATGAATCGCGATAGTCCTCGCGTCAAAGAATATATATAAAGGCCATGGATAGTCAGAATTAGCAGAATATCAATGGTAAGAAATTGAATATTTTTTACAAATAGATTGTCAACATAGAATGATGCCAATTCAAATGGGTTTGATAACGATGAGATATGACTAAACCAGTTCATACGTTTATGATGAATACTTTCATAGATTTCAATTATTAGAGACTATTTGGGCAGTAGAAAAGTTAACCCCACAAATGCTCCAACACCTTTTGCACTAGTGGGGGTGGTCGTAATCATGTAAGTTGGGCCAACTTGCCACTGCATCTGATAATCCCATACTTTTATAGTCTTACCGCCACTCAAAGTAAGCTGATTCGTTGCTGCCTTTGCATCGTAGTTATAAGTCAGCTGACTTGATAGGCTATAAGCCCAAGCGTTATCAGTAATATAAGTAATCGCAGGCTGCGCATACACAACATTTGCCGTCCCGCCTGAAAGATTATTGCCAATACCCCAAGAGTTATAAGCTGTTATGCCAATTACCCAATTAGGCGGCGCGTAATAGGCACCCGCAGATAAGCCAACCCCTGTTTGTTTTGATC
>CAJARE010000002.1 GCA_903944255.1 uncultured beta proteobacterium | reverse complement strand
GTCGCAGAATCCTTGAGTGCAGCTTCAATCGGCTTTGCCAGGACCTTGCCTAATTCGACACCAGGCTGATCAAAGCTATTGATATTCCACAGTACCCCCAAGGTAGTGGCGCGATTTTCATAAAGAGCCAAAAGAGCGCCTAGATAAAACGCATTTAATTTTGGCAGAATTAGTAAGTTGCTAGGGCGTTGACCTGGGTAGGTGTTGTTGGGGTTATCCGTTTGTTTACCATTTGCTAAAGCTTGCGCTTGAGCTAAACAATTGGACAGCAAAATACGGTGATGTTCTGTTGCCTCAGGCAAATGGCTCATTGGTTCACGAATCGCAATGAAGTCAATCGGAATCACTTCTTTGCCCTGATGTAAGAGCTGGAAGTAAGAGTGCTGTGCATTACTACCTGAGCTGCCAAACACTACAGGGCATGAGAACTGAACGGGCTTACCGTTACGATCAACACTCTTGCCATTACTTTCCATATCAAGCTGTTGCAACCACTTCGGAAACCAATCTAAAGCATCAGCATAGGGAATGACCGCGAAGGATTTAATACCATGCTGCTCTTGTTGATAGAGCAGAGTAAGGGCCATGAGGACTGGTAAGTTTTCTTCGAGTGGAGCATTGCGGTAATGCTGATCAATGGCTTGAGCGCCTGCCAAGAATTCTTTAAAGGTTTCAAAACCATACTGCAAAGCAATCGGTAAACCAACTGCTGACCATACGGAATATCGCCCGCCAACCCAATCCCAGAAAGGATAAATATTCTCTTCTTTCAGGCCAAATGCTTTGGCAGCCGGTACATTAGCAGTCACCGCAAATAAAGCATTATGAATTTGACTCTCAGTACGACCACTATCCTTTAACCATCTAACTACAGCTTTGGCATTTTTAGTGGTCTCCAAAGTAGTAAATGATTTAGATACGATGATGACGCGAGTACTGTGTGGCAGAGCCCGTTGCAGAATACGGCTTAATTCAGCGGTATCGATATTGGCTAAGAAATGCATGCGCATGCCACGAGTTTCAATATCGGGAACATGGGCTAAGGCCTCAATTGCCAAGCGCGGCCCAAAGTCGGAGCCACCTATACCAATGTGAATGACGTCTGTTACGCCGACCCATTTATTGCACAGCGCTTCAATCCGATGCCAGACATCTGCTACTGCTGGCATGACATCTTTACCGTCGACTAATACGGGTTTTTGATCTAAGTTACGCAGGGCAGAATGAAGAGCGGGGCGATCTTCAGAGGCATTCACATGCTTACCAGCAAATAGATCAGCAATGAACTGCTCTACCTTGGCAGAGCGAGCCTTAGCAAATAGAGATTGCCAGCCTTTGGTGTCGATGCCTTGATAGGCGCTATCTAAAATGATATCTGCAGCGCGAAAGACGGATTTTGGGTTCTCTGAAGCAGTATTTAAAGACATTTACAGATTTTATCAATAAGTAGAGGGGGAAATAGCTCAAATCACCCTTAAACCACTGAAAATGTTACGATTTGTGCCTATTCTTACTATTAAATAAGTCAGGAACCAGTGGATGGAGCAGGTAGATTGTGTCGTCATCGGTGCGGGAGTGATCGGCTTAGCCGTCGCACGCGAGATGGCACTGCAGGGACGCGAAACCATTGTTCTAGAGCGTGAAAACGCTTTTGGCACCATTAGCAGCGCCCGGAATAGTGAAGTGATTCATGCTGGCATCTATTACCCAAAGGACTCATTCAAGGCAAAACTTTGTGTGCAAGGCAATCGTCTCTTATATGAATATTGCCGAACTCACCAAGTACCAACACAGCCTTATGGAAAATTGATTGTTGCTAGTGACGACACTCAACTCGATGACTTGCAAGCCATTCTGTATAAAGCCCAAAATAATCAAGTTCCACACATTGAGATGATTTCTGGAGAGAAAGCCAAATCACTAGAGCCCCAACTTCAGTGCTCAGCGGCAATTCTGTCGTCAACTACCGGAATTGTTGATAGCCATGCTTATATGCTTTCTTTATTGGGTGGCTTTGAAGATGCAGGTGGCATGATCGCCTATCAGTCACCATTGATCAGCGCTAAACCTATAGGCAATAATGCTGAGCAGGGTTTTGTATTAAACATCGGCGGTGCTGATGGCATGCAAATTCAAACTCGCTTATTAATTAATTGTGCAGGCATGAGTGCGCCTGCAATTGCACAAAAAATTGAAGGTCTTGCAACCGATCAAATTCCGAAAGCGTATTTTGCTAAAGGAAATTATTTTTCTCTCACAGGAAAATCCCCATTTGCCCACTTAATCTATCCCATACCCGAGCCAGGTGGATTGGGTGTGCACCTCACACTAGATATGGCAGGTCAAGCTAAATTTGGTCCTGATGTTGAGTGGCTTGAGATTGAGTCTGAGGATCTTATTGATTACAAGGTGAATCCTACGCGAGGTGAGGGCTTCTACGAGGCCGTTCGTCGATATTGGCCAGGCTTAAAGGACGGATCTTTGCAGCCGGATTATTCAGGGGTGAGAGCAAAAATTGTGCCGCCCAATGCACCAGCGGGTGACTTTTACTTTAATGGACCATCTGATCATAGTTTGAAAGGTCTATTCAATCTCTATGGATTTGAATCACCAGGATTGACCTCCAGCCTTGCTATTGCAAGGCATTTAGAGGGGTTAATCAAAAGTTCTTTATAATTTGCTCATCTTTCCCTCATCGGGATCGTAATTGGAAGAGTGGCAGAGCGGTTGAATGCACCAGTCTTGAAAACTGGCGAGGATGAAAGTCCTCCGTGAGTTCGAATCTCACCTCTTCCGCCAAATTATC
>CAJARE010000001.1 GCA_903944255.1 uncultured beta proteobacterium | reverse complement strand
CCAAAGGTCTCAAGGAAAGATTGGACTTCAGCTGGAGTAGCAACGAAGGGTGGTGCAAGTGCGATGGTATCTCCAGTGATGCGTACCAAGATGCCATTTTCTATACAGCTCTCTAGAACTTGCATACCTCTTAAGCCGGGCTTTCCTGTAATTGGCTCTAAATCTAAGCCAGCAGCAACTCCGCAGTTACGAATGTCTAATATTCCAGGCATGCCTTTAAATGAATGAGCACCTTCTTCTAAAACCTTTTCTAATACTTTGGTTTTTTCCATGATGCCATCGTTCTCAAAGATATCTAGCGAAGCATGTGCTGCTGCAGTCGCAATAGGGTGGCCAGAGTAGGTAAATCCATGGAAAAATTCTACGGCTTGTTCTTGACCGCCAGCATTGACGATCGTGTCATAAATATCTCCACGAACAATCACACCGCCCATTGGGATGACGCCATTGGTAATGGCTTTAGCAAAAGTGATCATGTCAGGTTTTACGCCAAAACGTTCTGCGCCAAAATTAGCAGCTAAACGGCCAAAGCCTGTAATGACTTCATCAAAAATCAAGAGAATGCCGTGTTTGTCGCAGATCTCACGAATTTTTTGCAAGTAGCCAACCGGTGGAACAATCACACCAGTAGAGCCTTGAACGGGTTCTAAAATAACAGCGGCAATATTGCTAGCGTCATGCAGCATGACGATGCGTTCTAAGTCATCAGCCAAGTGAGCCCCCCAAGTGGGCATCCCTTTTGAAAACGCCATCTGAGATAGATTCAGTGTGTGGGGGAGGTGATCAACACCAGGCACCATCATTGAGCTAAACGATTTTCTATTGGTAGGAATTCCGCCAACTGAGATACCGCCAATACAGCCACCATGATAGGCACGTTCGCGTCCTATAAAACGAACGCGACTTGCATCACCTTTAGCACGATGATAGGCAATAGCAATTTTGAGTGAAGTATCTACAGCTTCTGAACCAGAGTTCACAAAAAATACTTTATTTAAACCAGGAGGTGCGTACTGAGTGATTCTTTGAGCAAGGCGAAATGTTTCAGGTCCAGCCATTTGAAAGGCGGGGACATAATCCATTTTTTGATATTGCTTTTGGATGGCTTCAATGATGCGCGGGTCACCATGCCCAAGAGGCGAGGTCCAAAGACCAGAGGCGCCATCAAATAATTTACGGGCATGATCATCTGTGTAATAAACCCCTTTAGCGGCCACCATAATCTTTGGTTTACTTTTAAAGTAACGATTCGGTGTATAGGGCATCCAATAGGCATCCATATTGATGGCATTGGCGGATGGTTCTGTTTCTTTAAATTGTGATGTCTCAATTTTCATTTTGTAATTACCTCTAGGTGTTCAATGTTGCTGCCAATCAATGATAAGCCTTTCAAAGAGGGCTGTAGATTGGGTTATTTTCTCGGTATAGCAAAACTCGTTGGTTTGATGTGCCATTTCTGGTTGCCCTGGGCCCAAGACTACCGTTGGAGGATCGCCAATGAGGCCCTTTAGCGCTGAAGCATCAGTAAAGTAGGAGATCGACTTAGGGGTAGCTTCTATGCCATTGATTGCCTGGCATTCTGCAAAGACGGTTTTGATCCAGGGGTGGTCTGGCGGGGTATATATTCCTTCGACATCAATAATAGTTTCAAGTTTGATATTCGGCCCTAGCACTTTGCATAAGCAGCCGTAGATGTGTTTATGACTTTGTCCGGGTACGGTACGAATATCTAAAGTCATTTCTGCTGCATCGGGTACCGAGTTGATATTCAGACCAGCTTTAGCAGTACCAACATTCAATGTCCCTTGGCCCATTAAATCGTGAGGTGGGGTATCAAATTGAAACTGTTCCATTAGGAGAGCACCCTTAGCAAGTTTGTAGAATGCGTTATCTCCTCTTTCGGGCATCGATCCATGAGCTGTAATACCTTCTGCTTTTGCTCTTAACCAATAAGCCCCTTTATGGCCAATGATGGGTTCATTTGCAGTAGGCTCAGCAACAATGAAGCAGCCTACATGACCAATGAAATCGATTACCTGTTTTTGGGCTGCTATATAAAAAGCCCCCTCACAGCCTGTCTCTTCGCCTGCAGTAATAATCAGGCTGACTCCATTGCCATTTTTGGATAGTTCAGCAGTGCGCATGGCGGCCACCACAAAAGCCGCAATGCCACTTTTCATATCACTTGAACCACGTCCATAAAGCTTGCCATCATGAATCTCACCACCAAATGGGTCATGGTCCCACTGACGATCTCCTAAGGGAACCACATCTACGTGACCTGTAAAGCAGATATTGGCTTTTCCTTTGGCACCTGGAATACGTGCCACGATACTGCGCCTTCTCGGAGCAAAGTCGACATTCATGCATTCAAAATGAGCAGACTTTAATAATTGCGTTAAGTAATCGCACAGCTCATCTTCATTGCCCGGCGGATT